>PXQK01000023.1 GCA_003022085.1 Halobacteriales archaeon QH_10_65_19
CGGACAGGTCGTCTCGTAGCCGACACGCGTCTCGGTCACGACGTACAGCTGTCCGCCGGTCTCCCGGGCTGTGACGAGACGGTCCTCGAGCGAGTGATTCCAGGCCTCCGTGGGCTCGCTCGGGTCGCTCACGTCGTAGCCGACGATCTGGCCCTCGTGCTCCTCGAAGACGACGAGCGTGTCGCCGGTCTGGAGCAGCTCGCCGCTCGCGTCGACGTTTGCGATCGCCGTCGGGTCGGCCGGCTCGCTCAGGTCGACCACGTGTGTCGACGGAGGTGTCTCGGGGTGGCTCCGCTCCTCGCCCTCGATGTCGTCCTCCATGACGACCGGTCGCGGGTGGTGCCCGCCGGCGACCGGCGAGTAGTAGAAGTTCGAGCCGTCGGTCTTCACCACGTCGGGCTCGTCGAACCCTTCGACCTGGACGTTCGTTCCGGCGACGCGGTCGGGGCCGTCGCTGCCGACGTCACCGGTCAACGTACCCGAGTTGTCGGCGTCGGCCGTGGCTTCGACCCGGGCGCCGTCGTCAACGCCTCGCGCTGCGCCGTTCCCGTTGCCGTCTTCCATCGCCTGCTCCTCGACGAACTGCCGGGCCTGTGGCTCTCGCACCCTGATCCTGCTGTCCTGCTGTTGGCCGGCCCGGACGTACTCCTCGAACGCCTCGGCCGTGCCGAACTGCTCGACTGACGACTGGTTTGCAAGCAACAACGCGGGGTCGAGCCTGTCCGAGGGGGGGGTCGCCGCGGTCGGATCGTCCGGGCTCTGTGCGTCCGAACCGCCGTCGAGCACGCTCGCCCCCAGCCCGGCCCCGAGGACCGCGCCGACGACGAGCGTGACCACTGCCATCTTCCACATCGTTTGCTGTGACATGGATGGAGTGACTACCCCGACGGAGTATAAACTACTTCAGACTCAAACGAGCATTTGAACCGCCTGTAGAAGATGGATCCGCTACCGAGGCAGTTTTGAGGATCGACAGTTTAGTTGTACCGATGACATCAGCACTGTTTATCGTCAGTGAGGAAGGCTACTGGGGCGAGGAGTGTATCGAACCGCTCACGACACTCGACAAGGCGGGCGTCGAGGTAACAGTGGCGACGCCGAGTGGCGACCCACCAGTGATCGACGAGCGATCAGTCGACCCCGAGGAGGTCGGCGAGGACACCGCCGAACACGTCCGCGAGGTGCACGAGACAGACCAGCGCCTCAACGACCCCGAACCGATCGCCACCGAGGACGCGGCCGACTACGACGCTGTCGTGTTCCCCGGCGGGCACGGCACCGAGTGGGACATCAACCAGGACAGCGACGCCCGGCGCCTGCTCCGTGACGCCGTCGCGGCCGAGGACGGGACGGCACTCGTGGTCTGTCACGCCGTCGGCATCCTGGCGTTCGCCCGCGACAGCGACGGCGAGTTCCTGGTTGCGGGTCGGTCGGTCACAGGCTTCCCCGACGCGTGGGAGGAGGGCATCGTCGACGACCACGACCGGATGCCAGACGGCCGGAAGCTCCCCTACTGGGTCGAGGACGAGGTGGAGGCCGTCGGCGCCGACTGGGACGCCGAACTCGACGACGACACGAGCGTCACCGTCGACGGCGACCTGATCACAGCCCGCGGTCCGCCGTCGTCGGCTGAGGCCGCCCGGACGCTGCTCGCCGAACTCGGCGTGGAAGCACCCACGCAGTAACCCCCCGCACCGCCGCCGACTGTCGACGGCGGGGAGCTACTCCTCGTCGTCGGGCTCCTTTGCGATCGCACCGACCACGCGCTGTGCGGTTGAGGTCGACATATCGGAGGGCGAGCGGACGTATTCGGAGACGACCAGCACCAGCGCCGCGAGCGCGAGCAGGCCGCCGCCGACGAAGAGGTCACTCCGCAGGAGCAGGAAATCAAGCCCCGGCAGGGCGATCGTGAGCGCGAGGGCAACGGTTCCGACGCGCTGGACCATGTCGAGAATCCCGGTGTCCATGCGCCGGCTTCGTGACGCGGAGGCAAAAGGTCGCCGTCCGAACGGTGCCGGGATCCCGGAACCGGATCGGCCCCGTTGCGCGGTTGAGGGAGAGACCACCACGGAAACGGAGTTTGTTTATTCGTGGGGGGTTCACGTGTCGAGTATGAGCGACGGGACAGAACAAGAGCTCGGGATCACCGAGTCGAAAAAGCACAACACGGGTGACTGGTACGCCGAAGTGGTACAGAAGGCCGAACTCGCGGACTACGCGCCGATGGGCGGGTTCATCGTCACCCGGCCGCGCGGGTACGCCATCTGGGAGCGGCTCCAGGAGTACCTCGACGGATGGTTCAAGAAGACGGGCGCACAGAACGCCTACTTTCCGATGTTCATTCCCGAGGACTACCTCGAACGGGAGAAAGAGGTCGTCGAGGGGTTCGACCCCGAGGTGGCGTGGGTGACGAAGGGCGGCTACGACGAACTGGACGAGCGTCTGGCGGTCCGGCCCACGAGCGAGTCGATCATCGCGCCTTACATGTCTCAGTGGACTCGCTCCCACCGAGACCTCCCCTTGCGCCTGAACCAGTGGTGTTCGGTCGTGCGCTGGGAAGCCACCGAGACAAAGCCCTTCTTCCGGACAAAGGAGTTCCTCTGGCAGGAGGGTCACACTGCCCACCGCGACTGGGAGGGCGCCTGGGACGAGACGATGCTGCGCCTCGACCAGTACGAGCGGCTCTACGAGGACGTGCTGGCGATGCCGGTGCTGACGGGCCGCAAGCCGTCCCACGACAAGTTCCCCGGGGCTTACACGACGACGACAGTCGAGGCGCTGATGCCCGACGGCAAGAGCGTCCAGGGCGGCACCTCCCACCACCTGGGCACCTCCTTCGCGGATGCGTTCGACATCACCTACGTCGACAAGGACGAGAACGAGCAGACGGCCCACACGACCTCCTGGGGCGTCTCCTGGCGGTCGCTGGGCGCGCTGATCATGACTCACAGCGACGACCAGGGGCTCGTGCTCCCGCCGACGCTCGCCGAGACACAGGTTGTCATTGTCCCCATCTGGCAGTCCGACACCCGCGAGGCGGTTCTCGACTATGCGGGTGAGCTCGAATCGACTCTCGCCGGAACCGGCGTGCGGGTGAACCTCGACGACCGGGAGAACCGCAACCCCGGGTTCAAGTACAACGAGTGGGAGCTGAAGGGCGTCCCGCTCCGGATCGAGGTCGGCCCCGCGGAGGTCCAGGAGGGAACGGCAACGCTCGTCCACCGCCCCGACGGCGAGAACGTCACCGTCGCCCGCGAGGGGCTCGCCGGAACGGTCGAAGATCACCTCGATACGGTGTACGCGAAGCTGTACGCAAGCGCCGAGGAAACCCTCGAAGCGGGGGTCCACGAGGCCGAGAGCCGCGAGGAGATCCTCGGGACGATCGGCCAGCACGGCGGCTACGTGAAGGCGGGCTGGTGTGGCGACGAGGGCTGCGAGGAGCCGATCAAGGAGGCTATCGCCGCGGAGATCGTGATGGTGCCACTGGACCGCGACGAGGAACCGATCCACGACGAGTGTGCGATCTGCGGCGAGGAAGCCGTCGAGACGGCGTATTTCGCGAAGACATACTGATGACAGTACGGGTTCGCGGGATCTACGCGACGGCGCTGACCGCCATGCTGGAGGACGTCGTGCAGGCCTCGCCGGCGATCACGGAACGCTTCGAGGCGGCGTTTCCCGCCGAGCCGGCCGACGTGGTTGTCGGGACGACCGACGACCGGCAGGGGATCGGGGTCCACGGCGCGTGCGAGGACGTCGAGACCGTCGTCTCCCGCCTCCGGGACCTCGCCCCAGACACGTTTGCCTGGGAAGCGGCGCTGCCGCGCGGCGTGGTGGCTGCCGGAGAGGTCGTCGAGACCCCCGGAAGCGGCGCGCTAATCGACTGCGGGGACGGTGACGGCGACAGCGGCGGGGCAGTCGGGTTCCTGCCGTACTCCAAAACCGCACGCCACGTCGAGGAGGGCGACGTGCTGCGGGTCCAGGTCTCGGAACCGCAGCCGCCCTGGACGGACGGCCGGCCGGTCCTCGACACCACTGTCGAGATTCACGGCGCGCTCGCATCGCTTGTGCGCGGGGGAACGACGTTAAGCGACGGACCGGAGCTGGCCGACATCGTCCCGGCGGAGCCGCCGGAGGGATGGGCGATCGAGTGGCATCGCGACGCCGACGACGCCGAGCTCGACGCGCTGGCGGCGGCGGTCCACCGGCTGTCCGACCGCGCCAGCGCCCTCGACGAGGCGCTTTCCGACGCCGCCCCGCCAGCCGACGCCGCACCGGCAACCTACTGGTCCGGCGGGACGAGCGTCTGGCTCTGGTTCGGCCGGTCGTCGCGGTTCGCGCTCGACGACCGCCGCCGTGCGGTGACGACCACCATGGCGGGCCACCACCGTATCAAGGCCGCCCGCGAGAGCGCGAGCAGCGCGGTCGACTTCGTCGAGGCTATCTGCGAGCGTCCCGGCGAGGACGAGTTCCCCTTCGACGCCGTCACCCGGCAGTTCGGCCCTCGGGAGGGCGACACGGTATCGATCGTCCACGGCAAGCCCGACGGCCGGTGTTTCGATCTCGGGCCCGGCGAGGTGACAACCCGTACGTCCGGCGGCGACGTGACCGTCCGCCGGGAGCTCACGCCCGGGGGCACATACGACGCCATCGGCGGCGAGATCGAACCCGGTGACGTCGCGATCACGAAGTTCACGGAGGGGCGGTGGTGGTACCCGACCGTCTACCGCGGCGCGGAGGGCGAGACGCGCGGCACGTACGTCAATGTCTGCACTCCCGTCGAGGTGTTCCCGCGGACGGTCCGGTACGTCGACCTCCACGTCGACGTCGTCAAGTACCCGGACGGAACCGTCGAGCGCGTCGACGAGGCGGAGCTCGCGGCCGCTGTCGACGCCGGCGACGTTTCCGGGGACCTCGCGGACAAGGCCCGGGACGTCGCTGCGGCCGTCGAAAACGCGCTGTGATGAGCCGAGCAGCCGCGGTTGAGTACAAGGCCGAGTTGCTTGGCATTGATTTCGAGACGGCGAATCCGTGGGGAACGTCGCGGTACTGTCCCCGGTGCGGTAAACATCGGGAGAAAACACCTGTATTTTTTCGATCAGTGTGTCGGAACTGTACCGGTTCTCGCCCATCCCCCTGACTGTGTATCACTCGTAGGTGTGGGTGTAGCCCCCGTCCCAGAGCATGTCCGCGCCGTTGAGGTGTGTGCTGTGTCCCGAGAAGCCGAACACGAAGAGGTTTGCGACTTCGACGGGCGTCATCAGCTCCGTGCTCCGGGCCTGGCCGAGCATCACGTTCTCGACGACCTCCTCCTCTGTGATGCCACGTTCCTCGGCGGTGTCAGCGATCTGGTTCGCCATCAGCGGCGTCAGGACGTACCCGACCGAGACCGAGAAACTCCGCAGCGACCCGTCTCCCTCGGCGGCGATCGAGCGGGTCAGCCCGACGAGCGCGTGCTTTGCCGTGATGTAGGCCGCCTTGTCCTTTGTCGCGTAGTGGCCGTGGACCGACGCCATGTTGGCGATTGCGCCGACGCCGTCGTCGGTTGCCTGGATGTGCGGGATCGCGTACTTTGCTGTCAGGAACGGCGCCCGTACCATGACGTCCTGCAGCAGGTCGTACTTCCCGGTGGGGAACTCGCTGATCGGGTCGATGTGCTGCATTCCGGCGATGTTGGCGACGTACCGGAGGTCACCCTTCTCGCTCGCCGCGTCGACGACAGCCTGTACATCGGCGTCCTCCACTAGATCCGTCTCGACCGGGTAGAATGTGCCCGGCGCGTCGCAGTCCGCGACGATATCCGCGGTCTCTGCCATCCCGTCCGTGTCGACGTCCGCACCCACGACGGTAAGCCCGTTCGTAGCGAGTGCAGCCGCCGTGGCCTGTCCGATCCCCGACGCCGCTCCCGTGACGAGCGCGACGGTCCCCGGGTCGAACCGTGGATCGTCGAGTTCGAGGATTTCCTCCCGTGTCGGTTCCGGCGCCCCGTAGTCGGACTCGGTGTCAGTCACGGCTAGTAGCCCAACAGTCCCAAAGTATAACGCTGTCGGTACTTTCTCCCGTCGCGCCGCTCTGCCGGGGGTCGACACCCCGACCCCTCCCGGTACTGTCGGACCGATCCCGCCGCTCTCGGCTCATTCGTCAATCCATTTTTTTATCTGGGCCACCAACTAACTACTACCGCCTCCGACGCCATGGGTAGGGAAAGTATGGTGCGGAGGCGGCACGCGATATGTCGCTCGTGGTTCCTACGGCGTGCCACCCGCACCGGCACGTCGGTTCTCCTGGACGGATCAAGTGCTTTCTGGTCGATCGGCCGCGGAACCTGTTGTGACACCCCGGTTACGGCGCTCAACGGACTGTGCTCCCGAGCGGCAGCTAGAGCCCCATGGCCGCGAGGACCCGTCCAAGCCCTCCGGAGCGGCCCGCGACCGGGACGACCACTGACGCTGCGGCCGCGACCCCTGCGAGGCTGGTGGCGTAGTACGGCTCTCCACGCACGATCCCCGCGGGTGCTACCACAAGCAGCGCGATCGCCAGCACCGCTACCGCTCTGCGGCGTCCGACAGAATCGGGTTCGGGTGGATTCTCGGCGGCTCCCCCGCCGGCGAGCACCACGAGCTGCCACCCGCCGAGTAGCCCGAGTTCCGCGCCGAGGAGCGCGTATGACTGGACGGTCCCGCTGCTCGCGACGAGATGGAGGATGCCGACACCGACCGCGGCGATCAGTACCGGGGTTGCCCGGTCCCCGTCTATCAGGCGGCGCGCCCGGATCGCGACAGCCACGAGCGAGGCTCCGAGCAGGCCACCGACAGTGACGTCCACGAGATAATGGAGGCCGAGGATCACCCGCGTGAGAGAGACGAGTGCGACCAGCCCCCCAGCCACAGCAAAGCGCCACCGGCGCCTGCCGACCGTCAGCACGGCTGCCAGCCCGAGGTAGACGGCGGCTGCGTTCGTCGCGTGGCCGCTCGGGAACCCGTAGCTCTGGAGAGTCACGACTGCCTCGTACAAGCCACGGAGGAGCGACGGCGCCAGTTCCGGGTCGAGCGGCGGACCGTCGGGCCTGGGAAGCGCGAAGACGAGCTTGAGTGTCCGGTAGATCCCGACCCCCGTCAGTAACGTCCCGCCGACCAAGACGATGTCGTCCGATTGCCACCGGCCGCTCCAGTAAAGCACCACGAGCAGTAGTCCCAGAAACCAGATGTCGCCGAACTGCGTGAGGGCCGCCGCGACGAGGGCTATCCACTCCGGGAGCAACTCCTGGAGACCCTCGACGCCGCCGATCCCACGCGACATGGCTCCCAGCTAGGAGTGAACTCCCGAAGTACCTTGCGGGGAGTCCGACGAGGACAGATACATTCCGGCGCCTCCCCAACGACTGTCCATGACGGTCGTCGGAGTCGATGGCTGTCCGGACGGCTGGCTCGTCGTCACCTACGACGGTACCACGTTCGTGGAGGCGCGGATCTGCGGCGACATCGGATCGGTCTGGGATCGTCACTGTGAGGCAGCGACGGTACTGGTCGACGTGCCGATCGGGCTCCGCGAGGCGAGCAAGGAGAAACGGCCGTGTGACGACGCCGCCCGCGAGGTGCTTGGACCCAGGAGCAGCAGCGTGTTCCCGCCACCCGTCCGCGCGGCTGCCTACGAGGACAGCTACGCGGAGGCGAAGGCGGTTCAGGAGGCGGCCACGGACGGGAGCCTCGGCGTCCAGGCCTGGCACATCTGCCCGAAGATACGGGAACTGGACGTGCTGCTCCGGGAGACTGCCCCGGACGCACAGGACACGGTCAGGGAGGCCCACCCCGAGGTCTGTTTCTGGGCGCTCGCCGGCGAGCGACCTATGGAGTACTCGAAGACCAGGCAGCCGGCGGCGGCATTCTGGGAGCGTGTGGACGTCTTGGAGGCAGTCGACGATGGGGTCCTGCGGGACCTGCAGGCGGGTGGAGCCGGCATCGGCGGGCAGGCGTCGATCGACGACCTCGTAGACGCGTTCGCACTCGCGATAACGGCGAGCGACCTCACGGGCTCGCTACGGACGCTCCCACCGGCCGACTCCCGCGACGCAGAGCGGGATCCGGCGGGCCTTCCGATGGAGATGGTCTACAGCAGGCGCCGGACCTGATCTCGAAGGTCGAACCCCACTCCTGGCCGGACAGTCGCGCGCCTTCTTCGACAGCGAGCTGTTCGGAGCCCGACTGGGCGTTGTCGAACGGGCGTGACTGGCGGCCCGAGGTCAATCGGAGGGAAATCTTGGGAAGCGAGCCGTGAGAGCCACGGCTGTCGGGCGTCTCGGGGAGGACGTCACGACCGTGATAGCAGTACTGCTTCTGTGAACATTGCCTCAAGAACGTCGCCCCTTCGTACTGCTGTGCAATCTCGTCGAGCTCCGCGTTGCCGACGTGGACCTCTTCGAGGAGTTCGCCCTTATTGTCCATGACGGCCGAGCGGATCATCTGACCCCGGATGAACCGGACGCCGGCCTGTAGTGCACCAGCACGCACGCCGCCAGCATGATCCACAGCCCCAGCGTCGTCGGGAGTACGAAC
>PXQK01000024.1 GCA_003022085.1 Halobacteriales archaeon QH_10_65_19
CGAGGAACCGGGCCGGGCGACGTTCGAGACGCTCGATCCCGTGTTGTCGGATGGTTCGACACAGTTCCGGATTCACGTCGTGTGTCCGCTCGCCGCCCCTGGTGAGTTCACAATAATGGTCAGACTCGAACTCGAGAGTGACGACAGAGGGACGCTCCACCTTCTCGGCGAAGACGTACTCGACCTGCCGTCGACCGATGATATCGACCCATCGTGAGGGCCGTCACCGGAACAGGAACAGCAGGATCACCGCTACCGCGGCGGTGAGGACAAACGCGAGCGCGAGGACTTCTTCGCCGAAGAGTAGACCGACTGTGCCGGGAGCGCCAACGGCACTGCCCGCGAGAAGCAGGTGGCCGGCTGCCGTTTCACTGCTCCAGGGCCCGACACTGAGACCGAGCACCCGTACCGTCAGGGCGCCACACCCGAGGGAGGAACCCAACAGAACGGCGGTCGCGTAGAACAGCTCCAGCGACGCCGCCGCTGTCGAGGGAACGACA
This sequence comes from Halobacteriales archaeon QH_10_65_19, assembly GCA_003022085.1. The sequence continues at coordinate 501 of PXQK01000024.1, forward strand.
GTGATCCAGCCGATTACCCAGAGCAGACAGCTCGCCAGCAGCACCCGGCGGGCGAACCCGCCCCTTAGCACGAGGAGGCCACCGAGGTAGACCCCGAGTACTGCGACTGTCCCGACGATGAACGTCGTGAACCCTGGCACGTGTGTGGGTGATGGCGGTTACGACCTAAGTGATTCGACGCGCTTCACCACACCGGACTGGCCCGATTGTTGCCCCATTTCTCGGGGTCGGTGCGGTGATCTCAGCCGGTTCCAGCCCCGCCTCTCGAGGGAAGCAGCGACCGAAAAGGGAATCTTCAAAAGTCAGCGAGTTGCATCTCCGATACTATGGTACTGGAGCAACTGGCGTTCGGGTTGTTTGCGGTCGTGACCGTCGCCAGCAGCCTGGGTGTCGTCCTCGTACGGGACGTGTGGCACGCGGCGTTGTTGCTCGGGGTCGCGCTCTCGAGCGTGGCGGTCCACTACGTCATGTTGAACGCCGAGTTCATCGCCGCAATGCAGGTTCTCGTCTACATCGGCGGCGTGTTGATACTGATCACGTTCGGCGTGATGCTCACGCGCCGGAAGGAGCCACAGGAGACCGTCGAGCCCGAACCGGACGATGTGGGGGAGACAGAGGAGGTCGGGGCATGACCTCGCGCCCGCGCCCGATCGACCTGAACCGGAGTCTGGTGCCGGGACTGATCGCCGTCGCGCTGTTTGTGATCATGACGCTGGTCTTTCTGACCGCGAACGGGACTGCCCCCTTCGAATCGGCCTTCGAGACCGACGGGTTCGCCGACGTGAGTGTTGTCGCCGGCATCGGCTACGCCCTGATCGGGGCCGCAGAGGCCGCGGGGTCGGAGGTACTGTACAGGACCACCGAGAACTTCCTCGTGGCACTGATCCTGGTCGCGGTGCTGCTGGACGCCGCGCTCGACGGCGCGCTGATGCTCGCCAAACGCGACGACGGGGGTGACGGGTGATGGCGGTCGCAATGGAGTACTACCTGATCCTGTCTGCGGCCGTCTTCTGTACCGGCCTCTTTGGCATCCTCGTCAGGTCCAACGCGCTCATGTTTCTGATGTCTGTCGAGCTGATGCTCAATGCGGCCAACATCAACCTCGTGGCGTTCTCGCTGGCACACGGCAACCTCACCGGGCAGGTGTTCGCGCTGTTCGTGATCGGGCTGGCTGCCGCGGAGGTGGCCGTCGGCATCGGGATCATCCTCGTGTTGAACCGTAACTTCGAGAACATCGACGTCACGGATGCAGTGACGATGAGGTGGTAAGATGGTCGACGTGTTCAACATCGCACCGGCGATCGCGCTGTTTCCCCTGCTCGCGTTCGGCATCGCCCTCGTCTTCGGTCGGTCGATGCCCTACAGGGGTGCGCTGGCCGGTATCGCGGCCAGCGGCTCCTCGCTCGTGGCCTCGCTGTGGGTCGTCGCCGCCATTGCCGGCGGTCGCGGCCCGTACCACGAGACGCTGTACACGTTTGTCGGCGGTCTCGCTGGCGAGGGCGTCGAACTGACCTTCGGGCTGCTGATCGACCCGCTGTCGGCACTGATGCTCGTCGTCGTCTCGCTCATCTCGTTTCTCGTCCACGTGTTCTCGCTTGGCTACATGAACGACGAGGGCGAGACCGGTCTCCCGCGGTACTACGCCGGACTGGGGCTGTTCACGTTCTCGATGCTCGCTTTCGTCTACAGCGACAACCTCCTGATGGCGTTCGCCTTCTTCGAGCTCGTCGGCCTGTGCTCGTACCTGCTGATCGGCTTCTGGTTCCGCGAGCGCGCCCCGGCCAGCGCCGCAAAGAAGGCGTTTCTCGTCACGCGCTTTGGCGATTACTTTTTCCTGATCGGCGTCGTCGCCGTCTTTGGAACCTTCGGCACGACTGCCTTCGCGGGCGAGGAGTCGTTCGTCACCGCAGCGGAGGCTGCTCTCGACGGCACCGGCGAGATGACCACGTTCCTCGGCCTCGGGAACCAGGCCTGGATCACCGTCCTCGGCCTGCTCGTGCTGGGCGGGGTCATCGGGAAGTCCGCACAGTTCCCGCTGCACACCTGGCTGCCCGACGCGATGGAGGGTCCCACGCCGGTCTCGGCGCTGATCCACGCCGCAACGATGGTCGCGGCCGGCGTCTACCTGGTCGCCCGGATCTACGGCTTCTACGCGCTCTCGCCGACGGCACTGGGGATCATCGCGCTGATCGGGGGCTTCACCGCCCTCTTTGCGGCGACGATGGCGCTCGTCAAGCAGGAACTCAAGCAGGTGCTCGCCTACTCCACCATCTCACAGTACGGCTATATGATGCTCGCGCTCGGCGGCGGCGGATACGTCGCGGGCGTCTTCCACCTGACGACCCACGCCGTGTTCAAGGCGCTTTTGTTCCTCGGTGCTGGCTCGGTGATCATCGCCATGCACCACAACGAGAACATGTGGGACATGGGCGGGCTCCGGTCGCGGATGCCGGTCACCTACTGGACGTTCCTCGCCGGGTCGCTCGCACTCGCGGGCGTCTTCCCGTTTGCGGGTTTCTGGTCGAAGGACGAGGTGCTGTACGAGACGCTGATCCACGGGCTCGGCGACAGCCCGCTGCTGCTGCTGGGCTACGCCTTTGGCCTGACGGCTGTGGTTCTCACGGCGTTTTACACCATCCGCATGCTCCTGCTGACGTTCCACGGCGAGCCACGAACCGACACGGCCGAGGATCCGGAGCCGGTGCGCTGGAACGTGAAGTTCCCGCTCGTGGTGCTCGGCGTTCTCTCGGTGGTCGCCGGGTTCATCAACGCGGGGACGATCGTGGACCTCATCGGCGAGGGGAACCTGTTCCTCCACGAGTGGCTCGACGGCGCCACGCTCTCCGGCGACCTCGGTGCCGAGGGCGCGCTGTCGGTCCACCACTACGAGGAACTGCTCGAAGCCCACGCCGGCTACGAGACGGCAGACCTCTCGCCGCTCGGTCCCGGCGCGCTGGCACTGGTGCTGGCGCTTGTCGGCGTCGGCGGCGCGTGGTACCTCTACCGCGACGACGATCCCACGCCACACATGACGAAGCTCGGCAGCCTCCGGAGGGCCCTCGTATACAACTACTACCAGGACGAGTACCAGGTGTGGCTCGCGACGGGCCTCACGCTGCCGACGGCACGCGTCGCAAACAAGTTCGACCAGGGCGTCATCGACGGCCTCGTCGACGCCGTCGGCACAGCCAGCATGGTCGCCGGGACGCGCTTCCGGAAGATCCAGACCGGCGTGGTCACGAACTACGCTGCACTACTCGCACTCGGCCTGGTGCTGTTGTTGCTTGTCTTCGGCCTCGCAGGGGGGTGGTTCTAGATGCTGATCGAGTTCCTGCTGGGCGTCACGGTCGCAAGCGCCCTGTTTGTGTTCCTGGCTCCCGACCGGATCGCCCCCAAACTGGCGGCGGCGCTCAGCCTGCTTCCGCTGGGGACGACGGCGGTCATGTGGTTCGGCTACGACGCGTCGGGCAACGCGCTCCGCGGCGGCGCGATTGCGTTCGAGACCCGGTTCGAGTGGTTCGACCTCGGGAGCTACGCCCTCCAGTGGCACGTCGGCGTCGACGGCGTGAGCTTTCCGCTCGTCGTGCTGACAACGGTGCTGACCACACTCGCGATCCTCTCGTCGTGGACGCCGATCGACGAGCGCCAGTCGCAGTTCTACGGCCTCATGCTGTTCATGGAGGCCGCGCTGATCGGGGTCTTCGCCGCGCTCGACTTCTTCCTCTGGTTCGTCTTCTGGGAGGCGGTGCTGATCCCGATGTACTTCCTGATCGCAATCTGGGGCGGCCCGCGCCGCGAGTACGCCGCGATGAAGTTCATCATCTACACCAACCTGGCCTCGCTTTTGATGTTCGTCGGGGTGTTTCTGCTCGTGTTCGCGCTCGGGGACTCGCTGACGACGCTGAGCCTGGTCGACATCTCGGCGGCGATCCAGAACGGCGGGCTCGGCCCGCTCGCGGGGTTCGACACCGAGGTGGTAAAGCTCGCTGCCTTCGTCCTGCTGTTTCTCGGCTTCGCGGTCAAGGTGCCAGTGGTCCCGTTCCACACGTGGCTCCCCGACGCCCACGTGGAGGCCCCCTCACCGGTGTCGGTAGTCCTGGCGGGCGTCCTGCTGAAGATGGGGACCTACGCGCTGCTGCGGTTCAACTTCACCATGCTCGACGACGTGGTGCGGACGTACCCGAACGCGGAGATCCTGACGCTGATCGGTCTGGTCAGCGTCATCTACGGTGCGATGCTCGCACTCGCACAGCGCGACCTCAAGCGGATCGTCGCCTACTCCTCGATCTCCTCGATGGGGTACGTGATCATCGGCCTGGTCGCGCTGACGCCCCACGGGATGGGCGGCGCGACGTTCCAGATGGTCAGCCACGGGCTGCTCTCGGGGCTTCTGTTCATGGCCGTCGGCGTCTTCTACAACGCAACCCACACCCGGATGGTCGGCGACATGTCCGGCCTTGCTGACCGGATGCCCTGGACGGCCGGCATCTTCGTCGCCGGCGCCTTTGGCTACATGGGGCTGCCGCTGATGAGCGGGTTCGCCGCCGAGGTGCTCGTGTTCATCGGTGCCTTCCACTCCTCGGTCGTCGAGGGCGCACCGGTCTTCACGGCGCTGGCCATGTTCGGCATTGTCGTGGTCGCAGGCTACCTCCTGTGGGCGATGCAGCGGGCGCTGTTCGGCCCGTTCGAACTCGAAACCGACTACGAGATAACCCGCGCGCCGCTGCACGACATCGCCTCGCTTGCGATCCTGCTGGGCCTGGTTATCCTGCTGGGCGTCAACCCTGACTTCATCTACGGTACGATCCAGGACGCCGTCTCGCCGCTCGTGGACCCGGGGATGGCGGGTGACGCTCTCTCCACGCTCCTGGGAGGTGGACGCCCGTGAGCGAGGTCGCGACGCTGCCGGAGTGGGCGGCGCTGGCCCCGGCGCTGACGTTCGCCGCCGCGGCATTTCTCCTGTTGCTTGTCGACGCCGTCTCGCCAGAGGAGAGCAACTCCCTGGCACTTGCGGGTCTCTCGGTGTCGGGTGCACTCGTCTCGCTGGGGTTCACCGTCTGGTACCTGATCGCCGGCACCGGTCAGCCCGGGGCGGGCGACCCGGCGGGCGCGGGGGCGATCGAGCTGTTCGACGCCACGCTGGTGGTCGACGGGATGTCGCTGTTCTTCTCGGCGATAATCGCAAGCGTCGTGTTGCTCGTGGTGCTTGCGAGCTACGACTACCTCCAGGACCATCCCTACCAGGCAGAGTACTACTCGCTGGTATTGCTCGCCGCCACCGGGATGACGACCGTGACGGTCGCCAACAGCTTCGTCACTGCGTTCATCGCGATCGAACTCGTCTCGTTGCCCTCCTACGCGCTGGTCGCGTCCCTGAAACACAACCGGGGGAGCGTCGAGGCCGGCCTGAAGTACTTCCTGATCGGCGCCCTCTCCTCGGCGGTTTTCGCCTACGGCATCTCGCTGGTGTACGTCGCGACCGGCTCGCTGCAGTTCGACGCGGTGACGGGCGTCGTCGAGTCGGGCGAGATCGGCGGCATCTTCGGTCTCGGTGTGCTGATGATCCTGGGTGGAATCGCGTTCAAGGTGGCGGCGGTGCCGTTCCACTTCTGGGCACCCGAAGCGTACGAGGGCGCGCCGGCACCGATCTCCGCGTTCATCTCCTCGGCGTCGAAGGCTGCCGGGTTCGTGCTCGCGTTCCGGGTGTTCGTCGACGTGTTCGTCTGGGAGTTCGCCGAGCCGACGATCGACTGGGTGGTCGCGATCCAGGTGCTCGCCATCGTCACGATGACGGTCGCGAACTTCGCGGCGCTGAAACAGGAGAAGGTCAAGCGGATGCTGGCCTACTCCTCGGTCGGGCACGCGGGGTACGCGCTGATCGCGCTGGCCGCGCTGACGGCCGAGGCCGACCAAGCGTTCGTGCTGGGGTCGGGGATGGCGCATCTCCTCGTCTACGGCTTCATGAACACCGGCGCGTTCCTGTTCGTCGCGCTGGCGGAGTACTGGGGTGTCGGCCGCCGGATCGAGGACTACAACGGCCTCGGGTCCCAGGCACCCTTCGCCTGCGCGACGATGACGGTGTTCCTGTTCTCGCTTGCGGGCCTGCCGATCGGCGGCGGCTTCGTCTCCAAGTACTACCTCCTTCTTGCCTCGCTGGACGGGGAGGTGGCGCTGCTCGCGGTCGCCCTGATCGGCAACAGCGTCATCTCGCTGTTTTACTACACCCGGGTGCTGTGGGCGATCTGGGCGGAGGACCCGGCCGCCGACCTGAACGTCTCGGAGTATCCCACCGGCCTGTACGCCGCAATCGCGCTGGCGGCGCTCGTGACGGTACTGCTGTTGCCCGCGTTCGGCCCCATCGCGGAGATGGCCAACACTGCCGCCGACATGATTGTCTCCCCGTGAGGACGCCCTTGGTTTCGCCTGTTTGTCGAAATCCCCTGCCGGCTGCCGAAACTAGCCACGTCAATCATTACCAGTCCACACAGACGGGACCAACACGCTTCCCCGACCGTTCGTAGCGAGTGGTTCAAAACAGCCAAGTACAGGGGCCGGTTCCACCTCAGTATGAAGGCGACGGCGAAGGCCCACCCCATCCAGGGGCTGGTCAAGTACCACGGGATGCGCGACGAGGAGCTCCGCATGCCGTACCACGACTCGATCAGCGTCTGCACCGCGCCGAGCCACACACGGACCACCGCCGCGTTCGAACCGGACCGCGACGACGACCGCTACGTGATCGACGGCGAACCCGTCGAGGGCCGCGGCGCCGAACGGATCGAACAGGTCGTCGATCACGTCCGCGACCTGGCGAGGATCGACCACCGCGTAAGGCTGGTCTCGGAGAACTCCTTCCCGACGAACATCGGCTTTGGCTCCTCTGCGTCGGGCTTCGCTGCCGCCGCCGTAGCACTGGCAGAGGCTGCCGGCCTCGACCGCTCACACCCGGAGCTCTCAGCGATCGCCCGCCGCGGTTCGGCCTCGGCCGCCCGCGCAGTAACCGGCGCGTACTCCCACCTCCGGGCCGGGCTGAACGACGCCGACTGCCGTTCGGAGCGCATCGCCGTTCCCGACAGTCTGGAGTCGGACCTGCGGATCGTCGCCGGCATGATCCCGTCGTACAAGGAGACCGAGCAGGCCCACGCAGAGGCCGCCGACAGCCACATGTTCGAGTCCCGAATGGCACACATCCACGGCCAGATCGCGGAGATGCGGGACGCGCTCCAGACCGGGGCGTTCGGTCGGGTTTTCGAGACGGCCGAACACGACTCGCTCTCGCTCGCGGCCGCGACGATGACTGGGCCCGCCGGCTGGGTGTACTGGCAACCCCGGACGATCGAGATCTTCAACGCCGTCCGCGACCTCCGGAGCGAGGGGGAGATACCGGTCTACTTCTCGGTCGACACTGGCGCCAGCGTCTACGTCAACACGACCGCCGAGCACGCAGACCGCGTCGAGACCGTCGTCGCCGACTGCGGCGTCGACACCCGCGTCTGGGATGTCGGGGGCCCCGCCCGCGTGCTCGATGGGAGCGAGGCACTGTTCTAGTTCCGCCGAGACCCTCTCGTAGGGCTGTTGTCAGTCGGTCCGGCTCCCCACCGACCCGAGGTCGCCGTCACGGAGCCACTCGCTGCGGTAGAGAACGGCAGTGATGACACCACCCGCCAGGAAAGAGAGCACACCCGCTGTCAGGCTCGTCGGGTCCGGGACAAATAACGTCCCGAGAACGATCCCACACGAGAGACCCACCCACATGCAGACAAACTGTCGTACCGACTGACCGACCATGTCCGGGTTTTCCGACGGGGTATACTTTACAGTTCGCCTGTCGTTATACGCGGAGCAGGCGCAATACCACGGCCTTGACGACGCAACGGCTGATGATGTTTTTTGTTCTCCCTGTAATCGTCTTCGAGCAACTCACTGATAGGGAAAGATGGAAGTCTGTACCGATGGCAGGACGGCGAACTGCCAGAAAGCCCTCAGCGTGCTCGCGGCCGCTGAGCGGCCCCTATCCGAGCGCTGCGGGGCTGGAAGCGACGG
>PXQK01000025.1 GCA_003022085.1 Halobacteriales archaeon QH_10_65_19
GGTCTACAACGACGAAGACCTGGAGACGTTCATCGAGGAAGCGGTGCGGGGGTCACCCGAGAAGCCGATCCTCGTCGACGAGTTCCTCGCCGACGCGGTCGAACTGGACGTCGACGCGGTCTCGGACGGCGAGAACGTCCTCATCGGCGGCGTGATGGAGCACGTCGAGACCGCGGGCATCCACTCCGGCGACTCCTCGTGTATGATCCCGCCGCGCTCGCTGGGTCGCGAGGTCAACCGCCGGGTGCGGGAGGTCACCGAGGAGATCGCCGGAGCGCTCGACACTGTCGGCCTCCTGAACGTCCAGCTTGCGGTGAAAGACGGCGAGGTGTACGTTCTCGAGGCGAACCCGCGCTCCTCGCGGACGGTCCCGTTCGTCTCGAAGGCGACCGGCGTCCCGATCGCGAAGATCGCAGCGAAGGTGATGGCCGGCGCGAGCCTCGAGGACCTCGACTACGAGGAGCAGATCCCCGAGCAGGTCAGCGTCAAGGAGGTCGTCCTGCCGTTCGACCGCCTGCCGGGCAGCGACCCGCGCCTCGGACCGGAGATGAAGTCGACCGGCGAGGTGATGGGCACCGCCGACACGTTCGGCAAAGCCTACCAGAAAGCCCAGATGTGTGTCGGCAAACCGATCCCGCTCGGGGGGACAGCCGTCATCGACCTCCCGGTCGCCGGCTACGGGGAGTTTTTCGAGGTGAAAGAGCTGGATGACTACCCCGACAACGAGGCGGTCAAGGAAGCGCTCAGAGACGGCGAGATCGACCTCGTGATCTCGCGCGAGCGGGACGTGCTGGAGGTCTGTGTCGAGGAGACCATTACCTACTTCTCCACAATCGAGAGCGCCCAGGCCGCCCTGGAGGCGATCCGTCACTCCGACGAGCCGCTGGACGTCGAACCGATCGACGACCGGCCGAGGCTCCGGGAGTACTGGGGCCAGCCCGAGGACCGCGAGGACCTGCGGACGCAGGTCGAGGCGCTCCGTGGGATCGCCGAGACTGGCTACCTGGACGCGCTCGGCGTCGACGAGGCCGAGCGGGCGGCGTTCGTCGACTCGCTGAACGCGGTGCTTTCCACCGTCGACAGCTCGGTGCTTGTCATGACGTCGAGTGCGGACGCCGACCCCGACGAACTCAGCGCCGTCCGGGAGACAATCGCCGATCACGGCTACGACGCGCAGCTTGCCGACGACCTGCCGGAGATCGAGGGGCGGACCGAGGAAGGCAACACCGCAGTGTACATGATGCTCTCGCGGTTCTCGATCCTGATCGACCGCGATCCCTCACAGCGGCTGACGGAGTACGAGACGGCCAAGGCCCACAACAACGTCCTCGCGCGCCTCGTGCCGGCCGACCGCAGCAGGCAGACGACCCACATGATCGGCGGCCACGAGGAGGCCGACCTCGACCACGTCGCCGAGTTCGAGTTCGAGGACGACCCGGCGGAGGTGCTCGACGAGGCGATCGCCTGGGCCGGGTCCGTCGTGGCGTCGCGCCGGGAGTCGACCCGCGATCGCCTCCCCTGATACGGTCGTGTGTGACTCTGTACCAGAGGGAGACTATGTCTCCCAGGCAGTCGGGCTTGGCCCGACGACGCTATGGAGTCACGCGTTGGCCGTTTCAGCCCGCGAACCCCCGGTCCCGGTGCCCAAAATACTCACGCACGACCGTATCAGACGGTGTCAATTGCACGGCGGCCAGCCTCGACGACGTCCGGTTCGAGGTCGTCGGCCCACCGGTCGAGGTCTGCCGCGGTGAACCACTCCCACTCCGCAGCAGCTGCCTCGCCGGGCGCGGGGTCGACGTCCCGACTATCGATGCGGCCGTAGTAAACAAAGTCGACGTGCTGGTGACCCACCTCGCCGTCGCAGACGTTGATGTCTTCGAGCAGGAAGTGCTGTGGCCTGGGTATCGACTGCACGGTCGGCGACTGGAGGTCGTCCACCGGCGCCACCAGCTCCACGCCGAGGCCGAGTTCCTCGCGCACCTCCCGCCGGGCGGCCTCGTGCGGGAGTTCGTCGCGCTCGACGTGGCCGCCCGGCGGCAGCCACATCTCCAGCCTGTCGTGTTCGTGTAGCGCCACCGCGCCGCCGTTGACGGCGTACACCGTCGCAACGAAATGTCGCGTCGTCTCCATACCTACGGCTGGTCCGGACAGGATTTGTATGTTGTCAGTTACCAGTAGAGTCTGGCCCGAAGGATCACCGAAACCTGTATTCAGCCTCCAGACACACCCGGATACATGAACATCGGCGTCATCAGCACGGCCAACATCGGTGTCGGGTACGTTGTCCCCGCAGTCGAGGCAACCGACGGAGCGACAGCGCTCGCCATCGCCTCCCGGGACAGAGAGCGCGCGGAGACGGTCGCCGAGGAGCTCGACATCCCGCAGGCCTACGGCTCCTACGCGGACCTCCTCGGTGACGAGGACCTCGATGCGGTGTACAACCCGCTGCCAAACGCCCTGCACGCGGAGTGGACGAAGCGAGCGGCGGACAAAGGACTGGACGTCCTCTGTGAGAAGCCACTGGCCGTCGACGCCGCCGAGACACAAGAGGTGACCGACTACTGTGCCGACCGGGACGTGACGCTGATGGAGGCGTTTATGTACCGGTACCACCCGCGGACCGAGCGCGCCGCCGAGATTGCGGGGTCGGAGCTCGGCGAGATCCGCCACGTCGATGCCGCCTTCCACTTCGCGCTGCCGGACCGCGACGACATCCGGCTGGATCCCGGCCTGGCCGGCGGGAGCCTGAAACTGACCGGTCTGCTGGGGTTCGAGAACGGCGCGACCGCCGCCGTCTCCTCCGGGTTCGACGCCTCGATCAACCGCTACACGGTGATCGGCAGCGACGGGCGTATGACCGTCGACGAGTCGTTCGTCCCGGACGGCGAGACAGCACTCACCTACACTGTCGACGGCCGGCGGGTCAAGGAGCGGTTCGACCCTGTCGACCAGTACCAGCGTGAAGTCGAGGCATTCGTCGAGGCCATCCGGAGCGGGGAACAGCCCCGGACCAACGGTGCGGAGGCCGTCGAGACAATGCGCGCCATCGACGCGCTCTACGACAGCGTCGAGCGGGGGGAGCGGGTGTCGGTCGACAGCAACACCGCAACAGGCCCGGGGCGTGAGTCGCGATGAGCTACGTCGGCAGCGGGGAATCCGACGACGTCCTGGCGGCTGGCGTACTTCGTCGGGATGACAGTCGGGTTCGTCGCGGTCGCACTGCTCGATACGTCACCGGACGAAGTACGGATCGCCGCCCGCGATGAACCGGCCGAGGTCCGAGACCTGGCGGTAGTCGGTCTCCAGAATCGCCTCGATGCGGTCGGCGAGGGGGTCGGCGTCACCGTCCGTCCACTCAGCGGGGTCGGCGACCGGGACCACCAGCCAGCCCGCTCCCTGCCGCTCCTGGCCGTGGAGGGCGTCCATGTCGAGCGGGTCCGGGACGGCCTTCGACGTGTAGTGGCTCAGAACGTGTTCGGTCGCCCGTGCTCCGACGGGAAACAGGATGTGGGCCGTGACCGCCCGCAGTTCGGCGTCGAAGTAGGGCTCCATTGCGGCGTACGCGTCGGCGTCTGGGACCGTCTTGCCGGGATCACACGCGTGTAGATAGGAGAGGAACGTTCCGTGGGTGACGAGCTCGTCGTCGGTGACCGCGAGCAGGCCGCCCCGTTCGAGCGCGTCGAAAAAGGCGTCCGACCAGGGGCGGTCGGTGAACGGGACCCCGGAGGATCGGCCGCCGTGGACGCCGGGGTGGTCACCGACCACGTGGAAGTCCGCGCTCGCGTCGCCGTATCCCGGGACGAACCGCTCACAGTCCGGGCGGATACCGAACGGGTTTCGTGCCGTCTCTGAAACGAACTCCACGTCGCTCGCCTTCCAGTTGCGAGTGGGTGAGTAATAGACTAACGGTTGCGGTGTCCCGTGCGGGTCATACGGACCGGTGTGACCCTGCACCGAATCGACCGCACTAGTACCTCGGGGAAGTTTGTAAGGAACTCCGCCGTGGACGGCCGGCCCCTTCCAACCCCGCCCACGTGCCAATTCAGCCAGCCACCATGTTTCGGCCGGGAACACAGCAGACACGGGCGGGATCGAAAGGGGCAGGTCGTCCACGGCGGAGTTCCTTACAAACTTCCCCGAGGTACTAGTGCGGTCGATTCG
>PXQK01000026.1 GCA_003022085.1 Halobacteriales archaeon QH_10_65_19
GCCAAGCGAGTCGAGCATCGACTCGTGGGTGTCCTCGGTGTGGGGGTAGAGGTGGGTCAAGTAGAGCCGGCCGACCTCCGGATCCGCTTCGGCGAGCGCACAGCGTCGCGCGTGCGTCGTCGTCGGTGAGCACGACGTCAGCCTGTGCGACGGTGGCGGCGTAGACGCCCCCCGCTCCGTAGCCACAGGCCAGGTCTAGCACCCGCTCGCCGTCCCCGACGGTCACACACTCCAACAGCAGCCGCGTGCCGTGGTCGACTCCGGTCGGAGAGAACAGCCCCGGGAGCGTCACCAGCGAGAGGGTTACCCCGTCGATAGTTGGCTCGATTGTCCGGCGGGTGACGTAGCTCGGTGGGTCGAACGTCGGCGGGCGACGCGCCGCGAGCACGCGGTTCCTGCCGCGCTTTTGCAGTGTCTCGACCGCCGGCGAGAGCGCCTCCAGGCAGGACTCGTAGCGGTTCAGCCCCGTCTCCGCGCGGGCAGCGAGGTACAGCCGACCGCCCGGCTCGACGGTCGACATCGCCGCGGCGACCCGCTCTCTGCCGACCGGGATGGGGGTGTACGCCGCCGGCGCGTAGCAGGCAGCGTCGAACCCCTCGCGGCCCTCGGTCGCCACCTCGTCGGGTGACGCGGCGAGTTCGACCCGTGCCCGGGCGTCGTTCAGCGCGGCGTTCTCCCGGCAGAGCCGTGTCGCCCGCGCGCTCGTCTCGGTCATGACGACGTCGGATGCGACGGCGGCGAGCACCGTCCCGACGACACCGTAGTTGGCCTCCACGACGAGCGCCGCCTCCGGCGCCTCCTCCCAGACAGTCTCCAGCAGGAGGAGTTCGGTGTCACGGAACTCGTCGGGCGAATTGACGCCGTCGGCGGTACGAAACCGGTACTCCGGGGAGCCGCCTTCTGTCCGGGACGCGAGCGTGAGTTCCTCGTGACGGGTCATTGCTGGTTCCGCGACCGTGGTGGCGTCGTTCCTGTGTCTCCATCGGTGTCGACGACGAGACTCCTGTCGTCGGAACTCTGTTGCGGGTCGGTTTATACGTTCCGGGGAATCCGGACGGGGCGTGCCGGTATCTCCGCGTCTCGGTGTCGGACGATGCTCCGTTCCCGTTCTAAAAACGAACAGACATTTACCGTACCACTCCAAGAGAGAGCATGAATCGTCGTCGCTTCCTGGCTGGCTCGGGCGCCGTCTGTTCGGGTCTCCTTGCTGGCTGCTTCGGCGACGACGAAAACCCGGAGTCAGACGACAAAAAGCCGGGGCTGGACGGGGACTCCACCGAACTCGAACCGGAGGGTCCCACCGGACCGGCGACTCCTCCCGCGGAGACGCCTGGGGCCGCACAAGCGGACGCCACAGGATGGACACAGGCGCGACAGAACTCCCGGCTGACCGGAACGAACCGGGCGACGACGGGGGTCGGATCGCAGTTGGCGCTGGCGTGGGAGACCGACCTGTCCGCCGGCAGCGACGAGTTTGTCAGCGAACACGTCTCCCCGGTTCGTGTGACCGCCGAGGGAGACGTATACTACGCGGCGGTGACTCGAGCGGACGGTTCGGGACGCGGTATCGCACTCACCCGGGTTGCCGGTGGTGAGGGCACTGACGACGTGATGTACGCGGACATCGGCTCGGTGCTGCCCGGAACGGAGGTCAGGGTGGTCGATATGGCGGTAGCCGGCAACAGAGCCGTCTGTAGCTTCCGGAAAAATGCACTGTCGGTTGATGGCGGTATTTCGGGTGAACTGGTGGTCTTCGATCTGTCGAGCGGTGAGACGGTGTACGACGAGGACTGGCCGGGAGGAGGGCCGATAACCGTTGCCGAAGACGCGTTCTACCTCGGAACAGTCCGCATGGAACCGCGGTCGCCCGAGGTCACAACTGGCGTCGCCGCATACGGCGTCGCTCCGAGTGCGCTTCGATGGCACACGACGGTCGCGGGGTACAGCTACTTCGCGGAACCGAGGTCCTCCGTTTCGAAGCGCCCGGCCGTCCACAGCGGAACGGTGTACCTGTCGGGCGCGGATGGACTCGTCGGACTCGACACGGCCTCGGGCGGCCCGTCGCCGTTCAGCGAACACGATGGGTTCCGTATCGTCGACGGCCAGCGGGGTGTACTGTACGTCATTAGCGAGAATGACATCAGGGGGGTCGACCTTCTACTGGGGAGGAAAACCGGGGAGAGCTTCAGCGTCGACGGAACGCCACGCGGGGCGGCACTCTCCGGAGAAACCCTCGTCGTGACCAGCGAGAGAGGAGTTACTGCACTCGACGTGACGACGGGCCAGACCCAGTGGAGCGAACCTGCCCCAGCCGGGGTTGCATCGCCGCCGTCAATCGCCGGCGACACCCTCTACTACATCGGAGACGACAGGGTTATCGCCCGTGGTCTGTCTTCCGGGGAGCGTCTCGGCGCGTCACCACTCCCGGTCGCAGACGAACGTGACACCCATTCACTCAGCCCACAGCTGATGGTCGCCGCTGGACTGATCGTGGTCCGCGCCGGGAACCACCTGTATGCCTTCGAGAGCGGGGGGTGATTTTGAACAATGTTCAGTACCGCCCACTGCGACACCGCCTGTACCGCGACGCGAATTACCAACAAAAATGTATTTTTACGAGCGAAATTCCCGGCAGGATGCGGTGAACAATCATGACCTTATATTCCCTAAATTGGGCTTAATAACACACTGGTCTTTCAGGACTATTCTTATATTTGTTCAGAAGCTGGTAAAGAGTAACATGGTAGAGCAGAGCGAGAGCCGTCTTGCGGATCCGGCCGACGCCCGATCGAACTGTGGGGTCGGGGCAGTCATGGATCTCGACGGCGGTGTAAGCCACCGCGTGGTGGCAGATGGGCTGCAACTGATCGAAGGGATGGAGCACAGAGGAACGACGGGGGCGGAGGAAAACACCGGCGACGGCGCCGGAATCATGCTGCAGATTCCACACAACTTTTTTACCGACACACTCGACGCAGAGCTTCCGCCGGAGGGAGAGTATGCTGTCGGGACGGTCTTTTTACCTCGGGAGGCAGAGGCACGCGCGGGGCTCAAAACGCTCGTCGAGGACCGCCTCGGGGCGGAGGGGCTCGAGGTCATCACCTGGCGGTCAGTGCCGACGAACAACGAGGAGCTGGGAGAGACAGCGCTAAACTCCGAGCCCGACATCCAGCAGCTGTTCGTCACGTCAGCCAGCGAGGACACGGCCGAGGAGTTCGAGCGCAGGCTCTACGTCGGGCGGCGGGTCGTCGAGAACGCCGTCGAGGAGGCGGAGCCGCCGGGCCACGAGCGGTTCTACGTGGTGTCACTCGACCGCAAGATGGTCGTCTACAAGGGGTTACTGAAGGCCACGCAGCTGCGGACCTACTTCCCGGAACTGGAGGACGACCGGATGCGGTCGACGTTCGTTCTGGTGCACGCGCGGTTCTCGACGAACACCCTGGGTGCGTGGCACCTCGCGCACCCGTTCCGGACGATGATCCACAACGGCGAGTTCAACACCATCCAGGGCAACATCAACTGGATGCGCGCCCGGGAGACGGACATCGCCCACGACGCCTTTGGGGGGCGCGAGGCGCGCAGCGCCCCGGACGGAGCGAGCGGCGACGAGCCACGAGCAGACATCGAGAAGATCAGGCCGATCATCGACGACCCCGAGCAGTCCGACACAGCGAGCGTCGACAACGCCGTCGAACTGCTGATGGAGGCCGGGCGCTCGCTGCCACACGCGCTGCGGATGCTCATTCCCGAGGCCTGGCGCGGCGAGGAGAACGAGGTCACCGGCCGCCGCCGCGAGTTCTATGACTACCACGCGTCGCTTGTCGAGCCCTGGGACGGGCCGGCGCTCGTGACGGCGACCGACGGCGACCGGATCGGCGCGGTGCTGGACCGCAACGGCCTGCGGCCCTGCCGGTACGACGTGCTCGCTGACAACACGCTGATCATGGCCTCAGAGGTCGGGGCGCTCGACTACGACGAGAGCGAGGTCGTCGAGCGGGGCCGACTGCAGCCGGGCCGGTGCTTCCTGGCCGACCCGGAGAAGGGACGGATCCTCTCTGACGAGGAAGTGTTCGACGAGATCGCCGACGAGCGGTACGGCGAGTGGGTCGAGCGCGAGCAGTGGCACCTCGAGGACATCTCGCCGCGGATGGAGAACACGCCACAGCACGAGGTCGAGGAGCTGCGGAGCCACCAGGCGATGTACGGCTACACGTACGACGAGGTCGACAACCTCCTGGAGCCGATGGCCCGCGACGGCAAGGACCCGATCGGGTCGATGGGCAACGACACGCCGCTGTCGGTGCTCTCGCAGTTCAACCGCCCGCTTTTCACCTACTTCAAGCAGCTGTTCGCACAGGTGTCAAACCCGCCGCTCGACAACATCCGTGAAGAGCTGGTGACGAGCCTGGAGACGCGGCTGGGCGACCAGCGCAACCTACTGGCGGAAACACCGGCACACGCCCGTCAGCTCGTGCTCGACTCGCCGATCCTGACCGGCGAGGACACCGCCCACATCACGGAGCTGGACGGGACGATCACGACCGAGGTGGTCGACATTACGTACGACCCCGACAAAGGGGACTTAGCGGCGGCTGTCGAGCGGGTCCGCGCGGACGCAGCCCGGAAGGCCGACGAGCACGACATCGTCGTCCTCTCGGATCGGGCGGCCGGCCCGGACCGCGTGGCGATACCCTCACTGCTGGCGGTCGGCGGCGTCCACCACCACCTCGTTCGCAACGGCAAGCGCAACCGTGTCGGGCTCGTTGTCGAGTCGGGCGATCCCCGGACTGTCCACCAGATCGCCACGCTGATCGGCTACGGTGCCGGCGCGGTCAACCCCTACCTGGCCTACCAGACGATCACGGACCTGGTAGCCGGCCCGGACGGCGCCGATCCGGGGGCGGCGATCGACGCCTACGTCGGCGCGATCGAGGACGGCCTGCTGAAGACGATGGCCAGGATGGGTATCTCGACGGTCGAGAGCTACCGGGGTGCCCAGATCTTCGAGGCCGTGGGACTCTCTTCGGAGTTCGTCGCGGAGTACTTCGAGGGGACCGAGAACCGCACCGAGGGGATCGGGATCGAGGAGATCGAGTCGGACCTGTTAGACCGCCACGAGGTCGCCTGGGACGACGAGGAACCGGAGATGCCCCGGACCGGCGAGTACCAGAACCGCACCGGCGGCATCTTCCACCAGTGGAACCCCGAGACGGTGAGCACGCTCCAGGGCGCCGTCAGGGAAGGCGACTACGGACAGTACCGCGAGTTCGCCGACCTCATCAACGACCAGAACGAGCAGCTCGCGACGCTGCGGGGCCTGCTCGAGTTCGACGGCGAGGAGAGGGAGTCAATCCCGGTCGAGGCGGTCGAACCCGTCGAAGAGATCGTGACCCGGTTCTCGACCGCGGCGATGTCGCTGGGCTCGCTCTCGCCGGAGATGCACGAGAACAACGCCGTCGCGATGAACCGGATCGGCGGAAAGGCCAACACCGGCGAGGGCGGCGAACCCCCCGAGCGGTTCGACACCGAGCGCGAGTGTGCGACCAAGCAGGTTGCCTCCGGCCGGTTCGGCGTCACGTCGACGTACCTCTCGTCGGCCGACGAACTCCAGATCAAGATGGCCCAGGGTTCCAAGCCCGGCGAGGGCGGGCACCTGCCCGGCAAGAAGGTCAACGAGATGATCGCCCACGTCCGGTACGCGACGCCGGGCGTTGGCCTCATCTCGCCGCCGCCCCAGCACGACATCTACTCGATCGAGGACCTCAAACAGCTGATCCACGACCTGAAGGCGAGCAACCCGGAGGCCGACGTGAACGTCAAGCTTGTTGCCGAGGCCGGCATCGGCGTTGTCGCCGCGGGTGTTGCGAAGGCCAACGCCGACGTTGTCCACATCTCGGGCGACTCCGGCGGGACCGGCGCCTCGCCGAAGACGAGCATCAAGAACGCCGGCGTCCCCTGGGAGCTCGGGCTCGCGGAGGCCAACCAGATGCTCTGCTCGACGGGCCTGCGCGACCGGATCGAGGTGACCGTCGACGGCGGCATGAAAACCGGCCGTGACGTCGCAATCGCTGCCCTGCTGGGTGCCGAGGGGTACGTCTTCGGGACGGCTTCGATGGTCACGTCGGGCTGTGTCATGGCCCGGCAGTGCCACGAGAACACCTGTCCGGTCGGGATCGCGACCCAGGACGAGACCCTCCGCGAGCGGTTCCCCGGTCAGCCCCAGCACGTCATCAACTACATGCAGTTCATCGCCCAGGAGCTCCGAGAGATCATGGCCGAACTCGGCTTCGAGACGGTCGACGAGATGATCGGCCGGGTCGGCACGCTCTCCCAGCGGACCGACATCACCCAGGAGAAAGCCGGAAAGCTCGACCTCTCGGCCGTCCTCGCCGACCCCGAGCCCGCGGGCACCGACCGGTACAGGACCCGGGAACAGACCCACGAGGTCGACGAACAACTCGACTGGGAACTGCTCGAACGGACAGAGGCAGCGATCAAGAACCGCGAACCGGTGAGGGTCGACACGGAGGTCAGCAACACCGACCGGACGGTCGGCGCGACGCTCTCGAACCGGATCTCGGACGAGTACGGCGTCGACGGGCTGCCCGAGGACACCATCACGGTCCAGCTGGACGGCACAGCCGGCCAGAGCTTCGGCGCGTTCCTCCAGAACGGCGTCACGATGGAGCTCGTGGGGGCGGCAAACGACTACCTCGGCAAGGGGCTCTCGGGCGGCAAGCTCGTTTTGCGGACGCCCGACAATGCCGGGTTCGAGGCGAGCGGCAACATCATCGCGGGCAACGTCGCTCTCTACGGCGCCACCCAGGGCGAGTGCTACGTCAACGGGGCCGCCGGCGAGCGGTTCGGAGTCCGCAACTCCGGCGTCAAGGGTGTCGTCGAGTCGGTCGGCGACCACGGCTGTGAGTACATGACCGGCGGCGCCATCGTTGTGCTGGGCGACACTGGCAAGAACTTCGCTGCCGGGATGTCAGGCGGCGTCGCCTACGTCTACGACCCCGACGACAGCTTCCGGGAGCGGGCCAACACCGACATGGTGACGCTCTCGAAGGAGCTGGACCCGAGCGACGAACAGATGCTGATGCGCCTGGTCGAGAACCACGCGGCCTACACCGACTCCGAGCGCGCGGCCGAACTGCTCGCGGACTGGGAGGAGGAACTGGACAACTTCACGCGGGTGATGCCCGACGCCTACGCCGAGGTTATCGCTGACCGCGAGCGCGACGACGTCCGGTCGGAACTACCTGACTCCGCGACCCACGCGGGCGACGGGCTCGACGTGGCCGTCCAGAGCGGCGCGGACTAACAGGGCGAGGCGCGCTCGAGCCGTCCGAACTGACCGCCCTCCGCGACCACATCGACGAACTCCGGCGCAAACCCGTCGGCGACGAGTGAAGGCGGTGCGGTTCGAATGTCGTTTTGTTTCTACACTGACTAGTAAGGGCGAAGATATTAAGTCGTACTATTCCCTGGACTGTCACATGCCTCAGCAGTACTGGGAGCGACATCCCGAGGCGTCGACGACAGCGCGGAGGGGAGGACAGGTCGGGTGTATGGCACGGTACGGACATGGGGCGACGGGCTCGGCGTCGGTAGACCAGCCCGACAGGTCAGAAACGCCAGCACAGCGGGTGGGACGCGGAGGCCGCCGATGACGCCGCCGTTCAATCGGCGCGAACTACTAAGGCTGGCGGGAGCTGGTGTGTTCGCCGTCGGTGGCCTCTCGACAGAGGCGGGCGCCCAGTCCGAGGAGTCCGAAGTCATCGAGACCGACCTCGTCCGGGTCACAGTGCCGACGACGGCGGAGACCGATCAGCGGTTCATCGAGGAACTTGCACGCAACGGGGAGATGTACGCCCGTAGTATCAACCCTGCACTCCGGGATGAGACTGGGAATGCGCTGAACTCGACGGAGGTGTTCGGCGTCGATCGGAGGGGCAACACTGTCGAGGTGAACCGCCGGCTAGAAACGTCGGCTAGCACCCTCGACTCGACACTCACAGTAACCGTTCCCGAGGGGATTCCGGGGACAGTGATCGATCACACGGTCGAAAATATCGGCGACGAACCGGTGGAACTGAATACGCCCGATAACTTCATCGGGACCGACATCGCGCTCGGGCAATCCGAACTCGACTCGCCCGGCGACGAGTACCGGTTTTCGGTGCAGGGCGGTGATCCCATCTCGTACGACGATGTCATCCGGTGGGAAACCTTCGACCTCCCGGAGCCGCGTGCATGGGCGACCTCCTTCGACGACGAGCGCGCGGTCACGTACGGTCTCGACGGGCCGTCCTCCGCGTCCGACCCGAAGTTAGCGATGATCGAGGGCACGCCGCCGGACAAGGTCCCGCTGTTCGGGGCGCTCGTGATCTTGGAACCGGGCGAATCAGTTACCTGGCAGACTGCGGCGGTCGCTCACGACGGCGGCGACGGGGCACCGGCCCGCGGCGGGAACCTCG
>PXQK01000027.1 GCA_003022085.1 Halobacteriales archaeon QH_10_65_19
AACGAGGCCGAGGCCGAACTCGACGACGCGGTCGAGACTGCGGAGGGGACACCGCGGCCCGACCCCGGGGAGCTGTTCGACTCGGTGTTCGAGGAGTCGACGCCGCCGTTGCAGGAACAACAGGAGTGGCTCGACTCCTGGGTCACCGAACACGGTCATCCCGACGCCGAGTTCTGAGAATTCCTGCGGATCGACCGGAACGTCGTAGTTCGAACTGTGCTGTCCTGTCCCAGTCATAGGGTCGTGCGTGATTATTTTCAGGACCGGGTACCATTTCTGGTGGTTTCACGGGCTGACACACGGAATGAGTGACTCCATAGCGGTAAAGAGTCACGCACGACCCTATCAGACGGTTCTGGTGAACCATCCTGGTCCCCACGAGCGGGCGGGAACGACTCCGAAGATCTAAAGAACTAATACTCGTCGCCCCGACACAAGACTATGCTCGATTACTTCGACCTGGAAGCGGACCTCTCGGCGGAGGAACGACTGATCCGCGACACCGCACGGGAGTTCGTCGAGGAACGAGTCCGGCCAGAGGTCGCCGAGCACTTCGAGGCCGGGACGTTCCCGACAGAGATCATCACGGAGATGGGCGAGCTGGACTTCTACGCCCCGAACCTGGAGGGATACGGCTTGCCGGGGGTCAGCGAGACCGCATACGGCCTGCTGATGCAGGAGCTGGAGGCCTGCGATTCGGGGCTGCGCTCGATGGCCAGCGTCCAGGGCGCGCTCGTGATGTACCCGATCCACGCGTACGGCTCGGAGGCCCAGAAGGAGGCGTGGCTGCCGGAACTGGCGTCGGGCGAGTCAGTCGGCTGCTTCGGGCTGACCGAACCCGAACACGGCTCGAACCCGTCGGCGATGGAAACCCACGCCCAGTCGGCCGACGAGGGGTACGTCCTCAACGGCTCGAAAACCTGGATCACGAACTCGCCGATCGCCGACGTCGCCGTGGTGTGGGTGCGCGACCGCTCGGATCGCGACGAGCCAGTCCGGGGATTTCTCGTCGAGACCGACCGCGACGGCGTGACCACCAACAAGATCGAGGAGAAGCTCTCGCTGCGGGCGTCGATCACTGGCGAGATCGACCTCAACGACGTGTGGGTTCCCGAAGAGAACGTGCTGCCGGGCGTCGAGGGCATGAAGGGGCCGCTGTCGTGTCTGACCCAGGCCCGCTACGGGATCGCGTGGGGCGCCGTCGGCGCGGCGCGGGACTGCTTCAAAACTGCCCGCGAGTATGCGACCGACCGCGAGCAGTTCGGCGGCCCGATCGCCCGCTTCCAGCTCCAGCAGGAGAAGCTCGCGGAGATGGCCACCCAGATCACGCTGGCCCAGCTGCTGGCCACCCGCCTGGCCGCCCTCAAAGAGCGCGGGGAGCTGCGGCCCCAGCACGTCTCGATGGCAAAGCGCAACAACGTACGGATGGCCCGGGACCAGTCTCGGATCGCGCGGGAGATGCTTGGCGGTAACGGCATCACGCTGGACTACTCGCCGATGCGGCATATGGCGAACATGGAGACTGTCTACACCTACGAGGGGACCCACGACATCCACACGCTCATCCTCGGCGAGGATCTGACCGGGTTCCAGGCGTTCCAGTAGCACCGCTCGGACCGGCACTCCCGAACCGCTCGCGAGTACGCCGATACTCCTCGTCGGGAGATCGTACGGGCCACCCTTGGGCGGACCGGTCGGTGAGTGCCATCATTGGCCCTTGGCGCTCGACGCTCAGAACTGGTTGTTCAGTGGCAAATTCGGCCAGGAGTCGACCGTCACCCGGTCGCAGTCGCCGGAAAATTAATACTGGGGGTTGGGACGTGGTATCCATGGACAATCGGAGCACCGGAGAGCCTCGCGACCGCACTGACAGACGGACGTTCCTGAAACTCACTGGGACCGGCGCGCTGACGGTCGGCCTCGCGGGCTGTATCGGGACCGAAGACGACGGCGGAAACGGGAATGGAAACGGCAACGGCAACGGAAATGGCAACGGCAACAGCGGGACGACAAACGGCGGGGAGTCGCTGGACAGCGTCCTGATCGGGCAGCCGGCGTCGCTGACCGGGCAGTGGGACTTCCTGCAGCCGGCGGTGTCGCAGTCGACAGACCTGGCGATGGCGGAGGTAAACGAGGCCGGTGGGCCTCTGGGCGCCGACTGGTTATCAGGCAGTTCATCAACAACGACGGGGTCGACGCGATCAGCGGGCGGGCAACCTCTCGGGCGGGCAACAGCAGATGCTGGCGATGCGCGGGCGCTGGTCCCGGATCCGCCGCTTTTGTTGCTCGACGAACCCTCTGCGGGGCTCGCGCCGGACCTCGTCGAGGAGATGTTCGACCATATCGACCGGATCAACGAGCGCGGCGTCACGGTGCTGATCGTCGAGTAGAACGCCAAGACCGCGCTCCGGCGCTGCGACCGCGGGTACGTGCTCGCGCAGGGCGAGAACCGCTACACTGACGACGGCGACGCGCTGCTGTCCGATCCCGAGGTCCGCCAGCAGTTTCTCGGTGGGTAGTACACTATTCTTTGAGTTCTGCGTCCACGAGCGCGTCGTTGATGTCGGCACGCACGCGCTCGCCGAGTTCTCGGTTTCTAGCGGTCGTGACTACCCGGTTCTCCTGGACGCTGGAGCCATCCCGGATCAACAGTCGGACGTTCCCGCTCCCGTCGGCCCGCGTCGCCTTGGCGCGGACCCCCGTCCGGGAGCTGGACCCTCCCGCGTCGATCGGTCCCGGGATGATCTTCTTGACGTTGGGGTGTGCGGCGACGACTTCGAGGGCCCGCTGCCCTGTCCGGCCGCCGATCAGCGTCGAGTGGGCGCCGCCGAGTTTCTCGGCGACCGAGGCCTCGACGACCTCCAGCGACGACTCTTCGGCCCGGGTGATGACGTACTCGATGGGATTCTCGGCCTCGATCCGGTAGAACGTGTAGTGGACCTGCGCGCGCACGGCCTGCAGCACCTTCCGCTCGCCGGTGGCGTAGACTTCGGTGGGCCGCTTGCGGTGGATCTCGTCAGCAACCTGACCGGCAAAGTAGCGGAGCTCGGCACTCACCTGCTCGCTGTCCTCCTCGGGAGTGGTCGTCACGACCCTGCTCCCGACGACTGTCCCGTCGAGAAGTGCTGTCACCGTCGCGCGCTCGCGACCGAACTCGAGCACGACGGTGTCGGCGTTGGCCGTTCGACAGACCAGACAGTAGTCGCCCGGCCTGTCGAGTGGCGACGCGCACTGCCGGCACTCCATGTTCTGGATGGGGGGACCGACCCCGATAAGCGCGCGGATTCGGTTCGTCGACGACAACCGGTAACTGCGCTACAACCGCACGGGGTCCGTCTTGAGGTACTCGCGGAGCAGAACCGTTGCGTACGAGCCACGCGGGAGCCGGAACGACAGCGTCAATGGCTCGAAGGCAACGGACAAACCTGTCCGGACCAGTACGGCACGGCGCGTCCCTTGGGAGCCGAACTCGCCGGGGAGGTCGAAGTCGGCAGGTTCGAGGGCGAGATCATCGAGCACCGCGCGCTCGATCTCGCCGGGCTCGTCCGCCGCGAACTCCGTTTCCGTGCCGACCAGCGGTGCCGTCACGAACGCCCGTCCACGCTCGCAGTGGCGGGTAACCGACTCGAGACGATCCTCTGTCACCTGCTGGGTGCGATCCTGGTCGGGGAGTGACAGCCCGGAGGGTGCGTCGCTGTCGGCAAAGCAGACGACGTCGCCTGTGACGGGTTGCCCGAACGGCAGACCACGCTCCAGGCGCTCGGAGAGGATCCGGTTGAACGCGTAGGACTGTGCGGCGTTGACAAACAGCCGCTGGAGGTTCGTCGGAACCGTTTCTAAGGCGGCCCGGAACTCCTCCTGGGTATCGTCACCTTCCGCCAGCCGGTGGAGCATGGCCCGCTCGTACCCGAGGTGGTTCGGAAACTCCTCGAGGGCCGCCTGCCAGTCGCGCGTTTCGTCGACGAAGGTACGCGCCTCTTGGGTCGCATCCGGCTCGCGGTCGCTCGGGTTTCCGACGTAGGTGAGTACTGCTGTCTCCCAGTCGCCACGGGCGACCGCGAGCCCGACCTCGTGGGTAACCGGCCGCTGGCTGCCAAAGCGCTGGTGGCCGAAGTAGTTCGGAACGCCGGCGGTCTCGGCGTCCCCGACTCTGGCGAACGATCGGAGTTCTTCGGTGACGGTGTCGGCGTGCTCGGGCGCTGTCGGGTCGCGAACGGTCACCTCGAACGCGTTGCCCGCGAGGTCACCGAAGAGGATCGGCCGGCCGGCTCGACCGACCACGTCGTATGTCACACCCCCTAGATCGGGGAGTTTCGCCGGCTCGATTCCCTTGACCGAGAACAGCTGTGTCGTAACCGCGTGTTTGTCCTTCGTCCCGGCCCAGGAGACACGCTCGCGCGAGATACCCAGGCTGTCGGCGAGCGCGCCGGCGAAGTCGTTCGTGTCCCAGCGGCGCAGCGTCACGCGCACGACGAGGTGTGGGTACGCGTCCGTGGGTGCGTCGACGGGCTCGGTCTCGAACTGCTCGAGTTCGCGGACGCGGAAGTCCTCCGGCTCCTGCCGGAGTCGACCCTCGGTGCCGTCGCTGTCGCTCACGTAGTGGTCGATCCCGACCGCCCGTTCGAGTGACTGTGCGTCACGCATCTGGTGCTGTCACCGGGTGGGGCCCCTACGATCAAAGGGGTGTCGCCCTGCTCCAGCTACCCGGTAGTTGGCGGGCGTCGGAACTGTGCCAAGCGGGTCTCAGCCGGATCGCAACAGCCGGCCGGTCAGGCCGGAAGGAGTTCCGTCGGATCGTCGGAGGATTCGATCTCGACGCCGTCGCTGGTAACTGTGGCGACGACCAG
>PXQK01000028.1 GCA_003022085.1 Halobacteriales archaeon QH_10_65_19
GTTGGTACGAACGTGATTTGGAAACATGTCACATAATCTCGGAGTGGACGTCGGTGGGACCTTTACCGACGTCATCGTGTTCGACGAGGACACCAACAAGCTCACCGTAGACAAAGTGCTGTCGACCCCGGAGAACCCGTCGCGAGGCGTACTAAACGCCGTCGAGGAGGCCGCTTCGAAGGCCGAGACGTCAATGGCGGACCTGGCGCTTCTCTTCCACGGGACGACCGTCGTGACGAATATGCTTCTGGAGGAGACGGGCTCTCGCGTCGGGCTCGTGACGAGCGACGGTCACGGTGACATCCTCCATCTGGCCCGTGCGTGGACGCCTGGACCGCTGTACGGGTGGATGGCAATGGAGAAGCCGGACCCGCTCGCGGACTTGGTCGACACCCGGACAATCTCGGGTCGTATCGACTCCCCGGAGGGTGACGTAGTTGAGCCGGTCGACGAGGCCGAAGTTCGCAGGAAAGTCGGTGAACTCCATGACGCGGGGATCGAGTCGCTGACCATCGCGTTGCTCAACTCGTATCTCAACCCGACACACGAAAAACAGGTCCGGGACATCGTCAACGAGGAGTTTCCAGATCTCCCGGTGTCAATCTCCTCGGAGATCGTTCCGGAGTACGGCGAATACGAGCGTACGCTCACGACTGTCATCAACGACTACGCCAGGCCGCAGGTGATCGACTACCTGGACAAACTGGACGCGGCACTCGCAGACGCAGGTGCAGAGCCAGAGATGAACATCGTCCGCTCGGACGGCGGGTTGATGAGTTCCGCGTCGGCCAAGCGCCGCCCCGTGGAGCTCGCACTGTCGGGGCCCTCCGGGGGAGTCGTGGGCGCGGCGACGGTCGCGGGAAAAAAAGGACTCTCGGACGTCCTGACGCTGGATATGGGCGGAACCTCGACCGACGTGTCGCTGGTGGAGGGTGGACAACCAGAGACGACCCGTCAGACGAAGGTCGGATACCGTGAGTTCAACTCCCGGGCTGTCGATATCAACACCGAGGGTGCCGGAGGCGGATCGATTGCGCGCGTCCAGCTCAGCGGCTCCCTCCAGGTCGGCCCGGAAAGCGCCGGCGCAGATCCGGGCCCAGCCTGCTACGGCCAGGGCGGCGAGGAGCCGACGGTGACGGACGCCAACGTGGTTCTCGGCCGGATCCCCCCCTCTGTCCAGCTCGGCGGCCGGATGGAGCTCGACCGCGACGCAGCCCGGGAGGTCATCGGGGAGGTTGCGGAGGAGCGCGATACCTCAATCGAGAAGGCCGCACAGGCGATTCTCGACGTCGTCAACGAGAACATGCACGGCGCGTTGCGCGTCGTATCGGTGGAACGGGGCTACGACCCACGCGACTTTGGCTTCGTCGCGTTCGGCGGGGCCGGACCGATGCACGCGAACGCCCTCGTCGAACTCAACGGGGCGTACCCCCTCATCGTCCCGCCCGGCCCCGGCGTTATGAGCGCGTTCGGGTTCCTGACGAGCGACATCCAAAGCGAGTTCTCGGAGACGTACCTCAGAACCGATCGGGAGGTTGACGGGCAGGAGGTCTACGACGACCTCCGGACCCTCCAGGAGAGCGCCAGGGAGTGGCTCCTGTCGGAAGAAGTCCACGAGCAGGACCACGCGTTCGAGTTCGTCGCGGACTGTCGGTACTACCGCCAGGACATTCAGATGTCGATCCCGGTCGACGTGGACAGCCTCCGGAGCGACACAGGCATCGCCGAGATCAAGGACGATTTCGAGACGCGTCACGAACAGCGGTTCGGGTTCACGCTGGACGCACCACTCGAAATCGCCAACCTGCGGGTGATCGGAAAGGGGACAGTTGAAGGGATTAGCATCGAAGAACACGAACTCGACGAGGGGGATCCGAGCGGTGCCCGGCGTGTGACCCGGGAGGTGTTTTTCGACAACGCGTATCACGACACCCCGATATACGCCCGTGCGGAGCTGGGTCCTGGACATCTCCTGGAGGGACCGGCGATCGTCACGGAACCCGATGCGACAACGGTCGTCCAGCCAGGCCACGAGGCACACGTGGACAGGTTTGCTAATATCGAGATCACCCGGAGTGATTCCCAATGAGCCAGACATCTGAGATCCCGGACTTCGTCGGGGAGCACGATATCGACGAGACGACACTCGACATCATCGAGAGCACCCTCTCGAACACGCGGTACGAGATGGATCGCGTAGTGGAAACAACGGCTATCAGCCCGATCATCCGCGAACAGTCCGACCAGTTCCCCCTGATCGCCGACAGTCAGGGACGGATGGTGATGGGCCAGTTCGGGAGTGCGATCGAGACGATTATCGGGAACTCTCCGTACGAGTGGGACAACCTCGAAGACGGGGACGTCATCGCGACGAACGATCCATACATGTGCGAGGGGGCGGTGTCACACCTGCCGGACATGTTACTCCTGCGTCCGATCTTCTACAAGGGGGACCTGGTGGGCTTTTCCAGCCAGTGGGGTCACCTCTCGGACGTCGGGGGCAAGACGCCCGGCTCGATGCCGATCGAAGTCGAGAGCGTCTTCGAGGAGGGTGCCCGTCTCCCACCGGTGAAACTCTTCACGAACGGCGAGATCGACGAGGAGATCCTCTATACGTTCACACACAACTCCCGGTTACCCGGCCAGATCGAACAGGACATCAAGGCGCTGTCGGCGGGCACGAAAACGGCCGAAAAGCGGGTCATCGACCTCTGCGAGCGGTTCACATGGAGGGGTGTAACGCGATTCTCGACCGGACTCGGACCGGAATGATAGACCTCATCCAGGAGTTCATTCCAGAGGGCGAGCGACACACCTTCGAAGACTACGTCGACGACGACGGCCTCGGCAACGGCCCGATCAAGTTCCACCTCGAGATCTACCGCGAAGGTGACACTGTCTATCTCGACTGGCAGGGGACCGACGAGCAGGTCCCGGGGTCGGTCAACTTCCTGCTGAACACGAAGATGTTCAAGATGTTCGCAGGGGTGTTCCTCATCATGTCCTTCGACCCGCTTTTGACGTTCAATGACGGCTACTACGATCTGTTCGATGTCAACCTTCCAAAAGGAACGGCCGTCCAGCCGGAGTTTCCCGCGCCACTCAGCAACCGCCTGCCGCTGATGGCACGGCAGTTCGACGTACTCCAGGCTACCTTCTCGAAGCTCATCGACGGGTTCAGCGTCGCCGGCTCGTACGGAACGTCGCCGAACCTCGTCTACGCTGGCACGGACTCGGAGGGGAACCCGTTTCAGATGGTCGAGGTCCTCTACGGCGGGATCCCCGCACGTCCCGGTGGCGATGGGCTCGACGGACACTCCTGGTGGCCGCTGTTCCGGACCGTCCCTGCGGAGTACCAGGAGGCGTACTACCCACTGACGGTGAACGAGTACAGCACTCGTACGGACACGGGCGGCGCCGGGGAGTTCCGCGGCGGTCACGGCATCCTGAAGATGTACACGTTCGAGGAAGCCGGCGCGATCACGCTTCAGGACGACCGCGCCCACACGTACGCCTGGGGTGTGGAGGGCGGCTCCCACGCACAGACCAGCGAGAAGACGCTCATTCGGACCGACGGAACCAAGGAGTCCCTCCCGTCGAAGGTCGAGGCGCTGCCGGTCGAGCCTGGTGACAAACTCGTATTCAGCACTGCGGGCGGCGGCGGTCTCGGGGACCCGACCGTACGAGACGCAGGGGCAGTCGCCGAGGAGGTCCGGCGCGGTCTCGTCTCCGAATCGGCTGCCAGGGCCGAGTACGGCGTCGTGTTGAACGACGACGGAACGGTTGACGAACCGGCGACAGAGGCCCGACGCGAGGAGATACGTCAGGAGCGGGACGAACTGGAGCAGTTCGACTACGGCCCCCTCCCCGAGTACGACGAACTCGCCGAACAGATTGCCGAGGAACGCCGCGAGTTCGACGAACGTCACGGGTAGTCTCTCGCCCTCCTCGGGGAACTGACAGTGCAACTCGCAGTCGAACCGGTCGAGGACTTTGACGTCGGTAGCAGTTACGGTCCAAAGAATTAAATCGGTTTTCCACCCACTGTAGATTGGCATGTACCACGACCACAGACACCGAACAGTGAGCAGGATCCGGCACGGCCCGATGGAACCGCTCGACGAGGGCTTCTACGCGTTCCTTCGCGTCGATCGGCCCCTGGTGAACCACTACACCTCCACGGAGGGGGTGCCGCTCACCTACTGATCCGGTCGCACCCGCTCTGTCCCCGGGGTGTGGTGTTTCGACAGTTCGGGCGTCACGACGGTCGTGGTGGGCTGCTGGTACCTTTTTGACGTCGGCGATAGCGTCCCTTGCTTTGCTGGCATCGCCATCGACGACGACCTGATCGGCAACGTGGGTGCACCGTACCCGACGCCTGGCTGTGGGATGGTTTATACAGCACTCCTGACACTACCGACACTGTACCCATTTTCCCACTCGTCGACGTTCTGTTCGAGCAGCGTACTATATTGCGTTATAACAATCAAAAACGCTTACGAACATAAGTGTTTTAGATTATTTAGCGCAGTTCGCCGTAGACGTAGAGGCCGACGCCGAGCGGCTCCGTCTCGCCCGCGAGTTCGTGGGTGACAATCAGGTAGCCCCAGTCGCCCTCCCAGTCGAGTTCCTGGTCCTCGCCGGCGAGAAACGTCGCAGCCTCGGGCCGCGGGAGGTGGATACAGTTGCGCGTCGCGTGGCCGCCGAACCGCTGGGCCGCCTCCAGCGTTGGCTTCCAGTGCTCCTGGCGCGTCCGCAGCGCCATCATCCCCAGGCCGTCGGCGTCGACCGGCGAGGCCAGCTTCCCGTGGAAGGCCCAGATCTTGCCCGCGCCGCGCTCCCAGAACGAGTACAGCTCGAACACCGCGGAATCGATCCCGAAGCGCTCCGCCCACCACGAGAGCACCGCTTCCCGCGTGGGCCGGCCCGTGACTGCACGGTCGTCGGCCGTCGCCGGCAGCCGGTCGAACCGGTCGCTCACGTTCTCCCGGGTCTCGTCCGCGGTGTTCTCCGCGTTGCCGCCGGACTCGTTGGGTGTCATCAGCCGGTCACCGCCAGTTTCGCACAGAAGAAGCCGCCGGTGTCGTTCTGGTGGGGGTAGATCCGCTTCGCGCGGGTGACGCTGTCGTCGAAGGAGTCGCCCTCCCACTCGGTGATCCCCGGCGACGACTCCAGGGGAAGGTCGAACCCGACAGTCCGGCAGGGCTCCTCGGAGAGGGCGTGGTTGAGCACCGCCTCGTTCTCCTCGGGGGCGAACGTACACGTCGAGTAGACGACCGTCCCGCCCTCGCGGGTGGCCTGGACCGCCCGGCGGAGGATTCCCTTCTGGACCCCGGTGACGGCCTCGACCTGGTCGAAGCTCCACTCCCCGAGCACGTCCGGGTTCTTGCGGACCGTCCCCTCACAGGAACAGGGGACGTCGACCAGCGCGCGGTCGTACATGGCCCCGTCAGCGGCCGTCGGTCCGGGCTCGTCGTCGGCGGAGGCGAAGGGTTTCAACGAGTGGTTGCGGGCGTCCTCGACAGTCACCGCCACGTTCGTGACACCGAGCCGTTCGGTGTTCGAACGTAGCGCCGACACCCGCCCGATGTTGCTGTCGGTTGCGACCAGCAACCCATCGTCGTCCATCAGCGCCGCGAGCTGTGTCGTCTTGCTCCCGGGGGCGGCGCAGGCGTCCCAGACGCGCTCGCCGGGCTGGGGGTCCAGTACTTCGGCGGGGATCGCCGACACCTCCTCCTGGCCGTGGAGCCAGCCGTGGGTGTATGGCCAGTTCGCCCCCGGCTGCGCGTTGGGCAGGCGAAGGAGCCCGGGGTGCCAGCCCGCTGGCTCGTACGTCATCCCGACTTCCTGGAGTGCCTCCCGAGCCCGCTCGACTGTCGTCTTGATGCTGTTTATGCGCACTACTGCTGGGAGCGGGCGCTCGCACGCCGCGCGGAACGCCGCGGGGTCGTCGATGAGCGGCTCGTAGCGCTCCAGGACAGTCATCAAACGCCGTTCGGCGCTGCCGCGTTTGTGGGTTTCGACCGACGACGAGTGGCGGGTCGAACGGAGAGAGACGTTTGCGTACAATCCGAAAATGTGGGTTACCGTCGGCGGCGACGTCAAGGCCCAGGGGTCGAAAGACTTCGTCGACACCGTTGACACCGACGACGGCGAGAAGGAGGTTCACTACTCGGCTGCCGACGGGATCGAGGGCGCCTCGCCGGCGGAAAGCGACTGAAATTATAAGTGATTAGAGAGAGACTGTATGCCAATGGATCAGGACACACACGACACAACTGACACGGACGACGATCAGCAGTCCCGGCCGGGGACGGCGGAGGACGCGACAAGACACCTGCCGACGACGCGACGGACGTTCCTCGGGTCTGTCGCCGCGGCGTCAGTGCTGTCGGG
>PXQK01000029.1 GCA_003022085.1 Halobacteriales archaeon QH_10_65_19
AAAGGGTTTCGGAAACCCGCGACGTGCCGGTGCCCACCGCCGGTTGGCCGCCCTCCTCCCGACTCATGCGGACCGGTGTGAGTCGCTCGCACCCTCTGACAACAGCGGACGTGTCTTACCGGCTCTCAGTACCGATCTTCGTCGTGTCGCTCGGGAATATCCCACCATCCGTATTAGCTTTCCATCGCGTCGTCAGAGATCTCGAGTGCGTCGTCCAGGGCCGCGATCGCCTCGTCGACGTGTGCCTCGGTGATCGTCAACGGCGGCGTAACTACGATCGTGTTCACTGACGTGTAGAAGTACACGCCGTTTTCTTTCGCCCTGTTGCCAACATCGTCAAGGACAGTCTGTCTGCTGGAGACCTTGTCACTTCGCTCCTCGAACGGAACGCGCTCGTCTTCGCTTCTGGTGAGTTCGATCCCCTGGTGAAGGCCGACACCGCGGCGCTCGCCGACACTCGGGTGGCGGTCGGCCAGCGCTTCCAGTTCGGATTTCAGGTACTCGCCCATCCTCCTGGCGTTCTCGACAAGCCCGTCTTGTTCGTACGTTTCGATGGCCGCGACGCCCGCCGCACAGGCCGTCGGGTGCCCCGCGAACGTGTGGCCCTGGTTGAGCAGCGTGTCCTCGAAGTACTCGGCGACCTCCTCGGTGACAGTCGTCGCAGCCAGCGGCTGGTACGACCCGGTCAATCCCTTCGCCATCGTGATGATGTCCGGCTCCGCGTCGTAGAGGGTCGATGCGAACCACTCGCCGGTCCGGCCGAACCCGGTCATAACCTCGTCACAGATCAGCAGTGCCCCGTGGTCGTGTGCGATCTCCTGGAGTCGGGGCAGGTAGTCGTCGGGCGGAGTCAACACGCCGTTTGACCCGACCAGCGGTTCGACGAGTACGCCTGCGACTGTGCCTCCCTCCAGTTTCAGCATCTCGTCGATGTACTCCAGGCTTTTCTCGGGGTCGAGGCTCGAGCCGTAGGCGTACGGATCGGGACCCTTGACCATCCCGGGGACCTCCGGCTGTATCTCGGGACCCTGGGCAACCCGGCGAGGATCGCCCGACGCCGACAGCGACGCCGCCGTCGCTCCGTGGTAGGAGCGGTACCGCGAGAGAATCTTGTGTTTGCCAGTGTACGTCCTGGCGATTTTGAAGGCGACTTCGTTCGCTTCCGTTCCGCTCGTGGAGTAAAACGTCTTCTTCAAGGAGCCAGGGGTGATCTCCGCCAACTTCTCCGACAGGGTGGCCCGTGGCTCCGTCGACCACCCTGGGTTGACGTAGGGCACTTCACGGATCTGGTCCGCGACAGCGTCTGCAACGCGTTCGGCGTCGTAGCCGAGACTGGTACAGACGTACTGGCTGCTGAAGTCCAGAAGCGAGTCCCCGTCGGCCGTGACGATCCGCGGTCCGTCGGTGTCGATTACCTCTGTCGGATCGAAATCCCGCTGCCGGGTCCAGGTCCCGAGCGTGTACTCCCGGTCGAGTGCTTCCGTCTCGTTCGCTTCTGATTCGTGTTGCTTCATGATACTACATGGTATTACTTTACGACAAAATTAACCTTCTGTTGCTACTACCCTACTGACATCCATCTGTCCGCGGTTAACACTCAATATTGTTGTGCCGACCCCCGTTTCGTTATGAATTCACTCTAGTCCGCCGATAGGGTCGTCTGTGGTTCCGCACCACTACGGCGTTACAATCCAGCTGTGTCAGTTCATGAAACACCAGTACCACGAGGTGGTCCTGAAAACAGCCGCCGAACACACTCTATCGCTTCGACGCTTTTAAGTGTCGCATTGGCCTCTCTACAGCCGAGACAGGCATCCGCCTGTTTCACCGACCCGTAGAAGCCATTCGGCGTACTACGGAGGTGAACAATGGCAGATCAGGAGATAGAGGAGGCAGTCTCTCGCGCGATTGAGGGGGCACCGCCGCGGAACTTCCGCGAGACGGTCGACCTCGCCGTGAACTTGCGAGATCTTGACCTCAACGACCCATCGAACCGTGTCGACGAGAGTATCGTGCTCCCCGAGGGTACCGGCCAGGAGACGAGCATTGTTGTCTTCGCAGAGGGCGAAACCGCCGTTCGCGCGGAAGAGGTTGCAGAGGAGGTGCTCGACGCAGACGATCTGTCGGACCTCGGCGACAACGAGAACGACGCCAAGGACCTTGCGGCGGACACCGACTTCTTCCTCGCGGAGGAGAACATGATGCAGGACATCGGGCGGTACCTGGGGACCGTGCTCGGCCCGCGGGGGAAGATGCCCGACCCGATCAGTCCCGGCGACGACGTCGTCGCGCTGGTCGAGCGGCTGAAAAACTCCGTTCAGCTGCGGAGCGGCGACCGCCGGACGTTCCACACGCGCGTCGGCGCGGAGGACATGTCCGCAGAGGAGATCGCTGACAACATCGACGTCATCATCCGGCGGCTGGAGGCAGACCTCGAGAAAGGCCCGCTCAACCTCGACACCATCTACGTGAAAACGACAATGGGACCGGCAGTGGAGGTGGTCTGAGATGAGTACGCAGGAACGCAAAACGGAGACGATCCCGGAGTGGAAGCGCGAGGAGGTCGACGCAGTCAGCGACTTCCTCGACCGCTACGACAGCGTCGGCGTCGTCGGCATCACTGGAATTCCGAGCCAGCAGCTCCAGGACATGCGCCGGGGACTGCACGGGACTGCCGAGCTCCGCGTTTCCCGGAACACGCTGTTATCGCGGGCGCTCGAAGAGACCGGCGACGGTCTCGAACAGCTCACCGGCTACGTGAGCGGGCAGGTTGGGCTGATCGGGACCAACGCGAACCCGTTCACGCTGTACCAGCAACTGGAAGCCTCGAAGACGTCGGCGCCGATCAACGCCGGCGAGGTTGCCCCGAACGACATCGTCATCCCCGAGGGTGACACAGGAGTCGACCCGGGGCCGTTCGTGGGCGACCTCCAGAGCGTCGGCGCGAACGCCCGCATCGACGAGGGGTCGATCAGGGTGATGGAGGATTCGCCGGTGCTCGGGGCCGGCGAGGAAGTGTCGAGCGACCTCGCGAACGTCCTCTCCGAACTCGGGATTGAGCCCAAGGAAGTCGGGCTGGACCTGCGTGGCGTCTACGCCGACGGCGTGCTGTTCGAGTCAGAGGACCTGGAGATCGACATCAAGGAGTACCGGTCGGACGTGGCGACCGCCGCGTCCAGCGCCCGGAACCTCGCAATCAACGCGACGGTCCCGACAGCGAGCACACTGCCCGCCCTGCTTGGCAAGGCCAGCGGCGAGGCAAAGAGCCTCGGCCTGCGGGCGGGCGTCGAAGATCCGGACGTGATGCCGGACCTCATCGGCAAGGCCGACGGCCAGGTCCGGGCGCTTGCATCCCGGATCGACGACGAGGAGGCACTGCCGGCGGAGCTGCAGGACGTCGACGCGCCTGCCCAGCCAACTGAATCGAGCGACGACCAACCAGCGGAATCCGAGGACGCTGACGCCGACGCTGACGCCGAAGAGGAGGCAGCCGACGAAGAAGACGACGACGAGGACGACGACGGCGGCGCAGCCCTCGGAGACATGTTCGGATAACAACACCTGGAGAACAATGGAATACGTATACGCAGCACTCATCCTGAACGAATCGGGCGCAGAGATCAACGAGAAGAACCTGACGAACGTCCTGGACGGGGCGGACATCGACGAGGCTGTCGCGGACGCCGCGGCCGTGCCCGCCGCGACCGGCGGCGGTGGCAGCGCTGCGCCGGCGACCGACGAACCCGCCGAGGAAGAAGACGAGGAAGCTGAGGCCGCCGAGGAAGAGGAAGACGACGAGGACGACGACGAGGGTGACGCCGGCGAGGGACTGGGCGAACTGTTCGGCTGACGCGACCGGTATTCTTTCGACGCACGGTTCGACCGGCCTGACACTGGTTGTTGTGAGTCGATACGGGATCGACCGCATGACCGGGCGGTCGACCCGGTACAGGGTCACAACAATCAGTACGAGAGGCCACCAGAAAACGCGTTGGAGCGGACCAGACGAGGTGAGCACTACCGACGGCTCTCCCACGAGAACCCGTTCCGGTTCGTCCGGCTTGGCTTCTGATTCGTCGCTTCTGGCACCGCTCCGTGCTCTCGTACGCGAGACCGTCCGCCGGTGTATGGGTTTAAATCCGATCACGGGGGCAGTTTGCCGGGATGGGTTTCGGTGACATCGGTGTCAGCATCGCGCCTGAAACCACGTTTGTCACGCTCGCGTTCGTCGCGGCTGGTATCTTCCTCGGAACTCTCAGCGGTCTCGTCCCGGGGCTCCACGCCAACAACTTCGCGCTGCTGCTCGCCGGGTTCGCGCCCTCGATCCCCGCGGACCCGCAGTTCGTCGGCGCGGCGATGTTAGCTGCGGGTGTGACCCACACGTTCCTGGACATCGTCCCGGCACTTGCGCTCGGGGTGCCCGACCCGGCGATGGCCCCAACCGCGCTGCCGGGGCACACACTCGTCCTACAGGGACGGGGCCGGGAGGCCCTCCGGCTCTCGGCGCTCGGCAGTGCACTCGCGGTCGCCCTCGCTGTCCCGCTCGCGTTGCCCGTCACGGCCCTGATGCAGCGGATTTACCCGACGATTGCGGCGCATCTCACGCTGGTTCTCGGTACGGTCTCGGTCCTGCTCGTCGTCACAGAACGGACGACAGGTGCGCGTCTCGGCGCAGCACTGGCTCTCGGGGGCAGCGGCGTTCTCGGTATCCTCACACTCGACGTCCCGGCGGGCGGCGTACTCCCGGCGGGCGACATGCTCGCGCCGCTGTTTGCCGGCCTCTTCGGCGCACCGATCCTCATCGAGGCACTCCGGGGCGGTGGCGTGCCGCCACAGGCCGACGCCCGGGTTACCACGAGCCGCCGGTTCGTGCTCGCGGTGGGGTTCGTCGGCACGCTCGCTGGTGCACTCGTCGGCTATCTCCCGGCGATCTCAAGCGCCATCGCCGCCGCTGGCGCGCTCGTCGTGCTCCCCCACCGTGGCCCGCGAGCCTTCGTGGTCGCGACCAGCGGCGTTAACACAGCTAACACCGTCTTCGCTCTTTTTGCACTCGTCGCGCTGGGCAACCCCCGAACGGGGGTACTGGTCGCGCTCGAAAGCGCCGGTGTGCCGCACAATCTGCCGCTGTTGCTGGGAACAGTCGGGATCGCCGCCGCGGCGGGCTTCGTCCTCGTGGTGGCTGTCGGCGACGCGTATCTCGACGTCGTCGGTAGCCTCGACAACGCCGTCCTGTCGATCGGGGTGCTTCTCTTTCTCTGCGTGCTCGTTGTCGCCTTCACCGGGCCAGTCGGTCTGGGAGTCTTCGGAGTCAGTACGCTCGTGGGGCTGATTCCCGCCCGGTTCGGCGCCAGGCGCATGACGCTGATGGGGGTGTTGTTGGTGCCGCTGGCGCTATAGGGAGAGAACAGTTCACGTCGTCTCACAGAGACACGGGGTAACCGACCCCACCATTCGGGGGCCGGGCTACTGCGGTCCGTGATACCGCCGACGTGTGCGACGGTATCACTGAGTTGGTATACGGCAGCCCCGGTAACAAGTGCGTCGGATGGCGAGTCGGACGGGATACTCGATCCCTCAAGCTGGATCATCAGCTACGATACGAGAGGAGTCAGGCGGAGTATCGCCGACCTGGCGGACCGCGCCCCGGCCTTTGGGGTAGCCACAGTCGGACACGGAACACCGCCATACGAAGGGGGTAGCGACGCACTTGTCAAAACCACAACGCAGGTCCGTTCGTAGCAACCGACCGAGTCAGGGATCTCTTCATACTGTCAGACGTGAGTACGTGGAGATTTCTACCCCGGAATCGTGCTGAAACGCGTCAATATACCGGTTTGCGTGTCTTGCCATTCCACAGAATCACGTCCGACAGTATCAGCACGGGCGCAGTTTCGGCGAAACTTTCTATCATACTAACAGTTAACACAAGCGCACCCAATACAACAGATAGTGCTCCGGCGAGTCATCACCGAGGCCGGCCGTCGCCCGGAGCGCTCAACCCGAGGTGAGACAATGTCATCCACAGAGGAAGCCAACAAGGACATCGTTCTGAGCTATCTGGACGCGTTCAACGACCGAGACGAAAAGAGACTCGCGGAACACCTCGCCGCCGACGTCGTCGAGCACGGCGCACACGAAGAGTTGCACGGCCCCGACGAGATCCTGGAATTCCTGAATGCACATTTCCAGACCTTCCCTGATTATTCGGGCGAAACCGA
This sequence comes from Halobacteriales archaeon QH_10_65_19, assembly GCA_003022085.1. The sequence continues at coordinate 6,219 of PXQK01000029.1, forward strand.
GGCGATGGTCGCCGAGGGTGACCTCGTCACGGTTCGGTACACTGTCAGCGGCACCCACACGGGCGAGTACCGGGACATCGAGCCGACCGGGCACAAGGCAGACTGGACCGGGATCGCCATGTACCGCGTCGACGGTGACGAGATTGCCGAGATCTGGATCGAGGAGGACCGGCTCGGGCTCCTCGAACAGCTCGAGGTTGTCGATCCGCCGGCCCATCTCCGCGTGTAGCGCCCCTGGGGTCGGCCACGTCACCCGGCATCCCCGAAGTCGACGCCGGCGAGCCACATACCCGTGTCGCCGTCCCAGCCACCGACTGTGACCCCTCCACCCTCGAACGTTCCGAGCGCGACCGACAGACTCCCGGCCCCGTGGTTCGCCGGTCGTTACGAACCCGTCGCCATACCGATGAAGGTCCGCCACGTACTGCACGTCCTGGGTCCGCCGCCGGACGAACTCGCCGTCGCCCGTCGTCCGGACGAGTACCCCCCAGACCCGGTGTCGGGTATCGAGCGGGTCTCCCCACCGTAGAGTATACTGTCGGGATAGTCACGCACGACCGTATCACTCCCACTCGAACTGCTTTGCTGTTCCGACGAACGCCTGAACCGACTCGACGGGGGTGTCCTTGTCGACGCCGTGGCCGAGGTTGAGAACGTGTCCGTGTGGCCCGGCGGCCTCGATAACTTCGCGGGTCCGCTCGCGGACGAACGCCGGGTCACCAAAGAGGTGTGAGGGGTCGAGATTCCCCTGGACGGGCCGGTCGCCGAGCACCTCGCGTGCCCGCTCGATGTCGACAGTCCAGTCGAGGCCGACGACATCTGCTCCCGTCTCGGCGAGCAGGTCGAGCCGGCCGTTCATCCGCCGGACGAAGACGATGCTCGGCGCGTCGAGGTCCGCGAGGATCCGGCGGTGCAGCGGGAGCAGGAACTCCCGGTAGTCGGCCCGCGAGAGCTCCCCGGCGTAGGTGTCGAACAGCTGGACGACGTCGGCGCCGTGGTCGATCTGGAACGCGAGGTACTCGCTGACGACGTCGGCAAACGCGGCGAGCAGCGTCCGGAAGGCCTCCGGGTGGCGGGCGCGCAGCTTCCGGAGGGGCATGTCTGTCCTGCTGGGCTCGCCCGCGACTGCGTATGACGCAAGCGTGAACGGGCCGCCGGCGAAGCCGACGAGCGCCGCCTCGTCGCCGACCCGCGCCTCCAACAGGTCGAGTAACTCGCCGACGTAGGCGATCTCCTCGGCCACGTCGCCGTGCTCGCGGTCGACGTCCTCCGGGCCCGCGACGGGGTTGTCGACGACCGGCCCCACGCCGCTCTCGATGTGGTAGTTGAAGCCGAGCGGTTCGAGCACTGTCAGGATGTCCGAGAACAGTACCACCCCGTCGGGCCGGTAGTACTCCCAGGGCAGCAGCGTGATCTCCGCTGCGATCTCGGGCGTTTTGATCGCCTCGAGGAAGCTGTGTCGTTCGCGGATCTCGCGGTACTCGGGGATATGACGGCCAGCCTGTCGCATCAGCCAGACCGGGGGACGCTCGGTTCGCTCCCCGTGGGCGGCGCGGACAAGGAGCTTCTCCATCACCTAATGGTTCGCCGGACGAACGTTAAGATTTCCGGGATCGTACGGACAACCATTTACCTGCCCGGCAGGAACCAGTGGGTATGACTGCTCCGAACATTCTCATCATGGGGCCACAGGGTTCCGGCAAGGGTACACAAAGCAGCAACATCGTCGAGAAGTACGAGGTCGAACACGTTACGACCGGCGATGCGCTGCGCGCCAACAAGGACATGGATATCAGCGACATGGACACTGAGTACGACACACCGCGGGCCTACATGGACGCGGGCGACCTCGTTCCCGACGTGGTGGTCGACGCCATTGTCGAGGAAGCGCTCTCGGAGGCCGACGGGTTCGTGCTCGACGGCTACCCGCGGAACTCCGATCAGGCACAGGCACTCGACGGGATGGCCGATCTTGACGCCGTGATTTCACTGTCGGTGAGCCACGAGGTGTCGGTGAAGCGGCTGACCGGTCGCCGCGTCTGTGAGGACTGCGGGGCCAACTACCACGTCGAGTTCGACCAGCCCGACGAGGAGGGCGTCTGTGAGGAGTGTGGTGGCAGCCTCATCCAGCGCGACGACGACACGCAAGCGGCCGTCGAGAACCGGCTCGACATCTTCGAGGAGGAGACCCAACCCGTTGTCGACCGGTACCGCGGCCGCGAGGAGTTCGTCGAGGTCGACGGTGAACAGCCACCGGATGCCGTCTGGGAGGACGTCGAGGCCGCGCTGGAAGAGCGGGTCGACGCCTGACCGCCGGACCAGAACTGTAAAATTCATAACCGACCACCTCGTAACCTTCAACTGATGCCACGCACAGCACGGAAAGTAGACGAGCTGGCCGACGAGGGCGAGCACATGACAGACGCGCTCTCGCGGGTGCTCACCGTCGCCGAGGAGCAGGGAACGGTCACCTGGAGCGACATCAGCGACGACCTCTCCAGCGGCGAGTGGGGGCGACTCATCGAGAAGGGGCTGCTCGTTGACGCCGGCGGCGAGGGGTTCGTGATCGACGACCCCGACGGCGTCCGAGACGCCCTCCACGACGCTGACCCGTCGGCGGGCGAGGACGACGACCTCTCGTGGACCGTCTACGACAAGATGGCTGCCCTGACGGTTGTCGGGATGTTCCTCGGGTACGCGTTCAGCTCGGTCCGGGCGGTTATCGGCGGCGTCATCGACATCGTCCTGGGCCCACTCCACTCGTTCATGCCGTTCTACCTCGTCATCCTGGTGCTGGCCATCCTGACAGGCGTCTTCTCGACGTTCCTGCAGGACAACCTGATGAACACGTCGGTGATGGGTGACTACCGGGAGAAGAGCCAGGAGCTCAAAGAGCGGCGCAAGCGGGCCAAGGAACGCGGCGACGACGAGGAGCTCGAACGGATCCAGGAAGAGCAGATGGAGATGATGAGCGAGAACCTCGGCGTGTTCAAAGCACAGTTCCGCCCCATGATCTGGATTATGACGCTGACAATCCCGGTGTTCCTCTGGATGTATTACATCGTGCGCGACGGCACCGTCGAGGCCGCGCTCGATCCGGTGGTCATCATGCCACTGGTGGGCGAGGTCACCAGCTGGACGGCGGGTGTCGTCGGGCCGTTCCAGGCCTGGCTACTCTGGTATTTCATCTGCTCGCTGGGGTTCACCCAGATCCTCCGGAAGGCGATGAACGTCCAGACCTCCCCGACCTGAGCGGTCGGCAACCGTACCTGAGGCCGCTCTCCCCCTGCGGCCGAACTCGCAACCTCTTTCAGCCTCACTCACTCACCTAGTGTATGTTGATCACTGTCTCCGGCCCGGCCGGCAGCGGAAAGACAACGCTCGCTGCCTCGCTGGCCGACCGCCTCGGCTACGAGCACGTCTCCGGGGGCGACATTTTCCGGGAGATCGCGGCCGAGCGCGACATGACGCCGCTGGAGTTGAACCGCATCGCCGAGGACGACGAGGAGATCGACCGCGATCTGGACCGCCGGCTGCGCTCGGTCGCCCGCGAGCGCGAGGAGGTGGTGCTTGAGTCCCGGCTCGCGGGATGGATGGCCGGCGAATACGCCGACCTCCGGACCTGGCTCGACGCCCCGTTCGACGTCCGCGCCGAGCGCGTCGCCGACCGCGAGGAAAAGCCCCTCGAGACGGCCCGCGAGGAAACCGTGGCGCGCAGCAAGAGCGAGGCCGGCCGCTACGAGGCCTACTACGGCATCGATATCACGGACCTGACGATCTACGACCTCGTGATCAACACCGCCCGCTGGAGCCCCGATGGGGTGCTTTTGCTCGTCGAAGAGGCCGTCGCGACCTACGACCCGGCAGCCGACGAGGGACAGACGCTCGTGACCGGTGTCACTCACGAGTTCGAGTGACGGGGCCGGAGGGATGAATCTACGCGATCCACCCGGCCGCCGCTCCCCGGCAGCACTGCTCTCGTTCGGGGTCATCAACCTCGACAAACCGCCGGGGCCGTCCGCCCACCAGGTCGCGGAGTGGGTCCGCGAACTCGCGGGAGACGCGCTGGCGGACCGGAAGCACACGACAGGTGACGCCGGTGGTTCCGTCGCCGGCGACGGGGACGAGAGTGGAGGCACAGAAACAGGAATCGACCGAGTTGCCCACGCCGGCACGCTCGACCCGAAGGTGACAGGTTCGCTCCCGTTTATGCTCGGGGACGCCACGCGACTCGCCCAGGTGTTCGACGACAGCGTCAAGGAGTACGTCGCAGTGCTGGAGCTCCACGGCCCGGCGCCGTCGGACTGTGAGGCCATCGTCGCCGAGTTCGAGGGCGAGATCCACCAGAAGCCGCCCCGAAAGAGCGCGGTCCGGCGGCGGCTGCGTGTGCGCGAGATTCACGATATCGCGGTCCTCGAGCGCGACGGCCGGCAGGTGCTCCTCGGGGTCCGCTGTGAGTCGGGCACCTACGTCCGGAAGCTCTGTCACGACCTGGGGCTCGCGCTGGGGACCGGCGCGCACATGGGCGACCTCCGGCGGACTGCCACGGGTACGTTCGACGACACGACGCTCGTCTCGATGGAGACGTTCGCCGACGCGCTGGCCTTCTGGATCGAGGACGACAACCCGGAGCCCCTGTGCGACGTTGTCGACCCGGCCGAGCGGGCGCTCGTGACGCTACCACGCGTGTTGATCGCTCCCAGTTCCGCCCGGGAGGTTGCGGAGGGGGCTCCGGTGTACGCCCCCGGTGTGATCGACGTTGCGCCGGCGGAGGTCGGGGGCGCGGAGCCGACCGACAACGCGCTGGTCGCGTGCTACATGCCCAACGGCGCGGCGGTCTGTCTTGGCCGCCTGGTCGGCGACCCGGACGCCGACAGCGGGACTGTCGTCGATCTTGAGCGGGTCCTGGTTTAGTTTTCTTGGTCAGCAGGTCATAGTGATTGTTGTGACTCTTTACCGCCGGGTATTCCTCAGACGCCAGTTTCGAGCCGTGAAACCGCCGCTATTGCGACATGGTGCCGAAAACAATCACAGCAATCACTATCAGACTCGTCCTGATTATTGTGATCCCGTTGTTCGGGCCATGACACAGTCGATGGACTGTTGTGGCACTGTACGGAGTCACGTCCGGGTGTATACGTACAAGATTCAAGTCGCTCGGGCCGAGAGAACAGGTGTGAACCGGGAGGTGCTCCGGACTGAACTGGCGGATGCGTTCGGCGGCTCCGAGCGCACGCGCCGCATCGTCGCCAGAACTGCGAGTGACCTCGCCGACTCCGGGCGGCTCGAGGGCGACATGGGCATCGAGGTGACGCCCAGAACCGTCATCTCGAATCTGGAGGACGCGCCGGAGGAGTACTCGCTGGTCGAGCGGTGGAACTGGTGGGTCGGCTCGCTGGACCTCTCCCATGGCGGGTACCAGCGGTTTTTCATCCGGACTAATCTGGCGGAGTAGTGTCGGCCCGGGAGCGGAGCAAGGTGACGCCCCCAGATCGTGAACTCCAGACGGCCTGGAGTCGAACAGACGCCAGTGGATGTCGAATTTCTCATAGTGATTATTGTGAGTCGTTCCGGGATCGACCGCGGTACTACGTGCGGTCGACCCGGTAAACAGTCACAATAATCACTATCAGTACGGCCAGTTCGGATCGCGGTCTTCGGCAACCGCAGGGTCGCGGGTGTCGTCAACGACATCTTCGCTCGCAGCACCGATCTCGCGGAAGTTCTCGCGAGCCTCCCGCAGGGAGATGTGATTCGTGTCGCTGACGTACTCCACGTCGGAGAACTGGATGGGGTCGTCCATCCAGTGGCAGACGGGACAGACCTCGTACGATCCCGGCTGACCTTCCGGGAGCGTGAGGTAGCCACAGCACGGACAGTACCCGAGTTCGCGCGCGGCTGGATTCCCTGGCGTCCCCGATTCCATACCC
>PXQK01000030.1 GCA_003022085.1 Halobacteriales archaeon QH_10_65_19
TGCCGGTGATGTTCTCAGAGATCGGCGTGCTGATCGGCGGGTCGGTGATCATCGAGGAGGTGTTCGCGATCAACGGGCTGGGCCGACTGTTCTTCCAGGCGGTCCTCCAGAACGACATGCCGCTTGCGGGATCGCTCGTGTTCGTGTTTACGATAATCGCACTCGTGTTCAAGATCCTCGAGGACTTCCTGTACACGGTCATCGATCCACGCGTCGGATTCGAAGGAGAACAGTAACATGAGCACAGACGAAACCGAGGACGACCGGACGTTTCGCCAACGGGTCGGGGAGAATCCGCGGCCGGCCGCGGTCTGGTTCGCCGGGTTTGCGGTGCTGTTCCTCCTGGAGCTCGGCAGGTTCGCCGACGGTGTGACCAACCTCGGAATAATCTCCGAGCTGGGTGTGTCGGCGGTCGTGGGGACAGCACGGTTGATCGGAAGCAACGTCAGCAACACGCTCGTCGACCCGGTCGGTACAGCCGCGTTCGTCCTGACAATGTTGCTGATCCTGGCAGCGCTCGTGGGCCCGGTCCGCTCGATGCTGCCGTTCTCGCCGGCGGAGGCACTGAACCTCGGGATCGAGGGGGACCGCCGGCTGCTCGCCGACAGGCTGGTGCTCACGGGCGTGTTCGGTGTCCTCACGCTCCTTTTGATCGCAACGCCGTTCGGCGACGCGGTTGACGCCCTGATCGCAGCCATCGCCGGCGGGCTCGATTCGGTCTCTACGCTTCCGACGATCACGAGCCGCGAGGTGATCCCGAACCAGGGCCACCAGCTGCCCGACGGCGGCTGGGAGGGAACGTTCCTAGGTCTCACGCCCGCCCAGGCGTGGTTCTTCCGCGTGGTCGTCGTCTACGGCTACGCCTTCCTGCTTCTGTACTGGCTCTGGCGGGGCTACCTCACCTACCGCGAACAGTACAGGGAAGCCGACTGGTCACCCATCGACGACAGCACCAACCGGCTTCGGAGCCACCCCTGGGGCAAGGCCGGCCTCGTCATCGTGATCATGTTCGTCGTGATGGCGGTGTGGGCGCCGGCACTGGGCCCGGTGACTGCCGAGGAGAACCTCTACCAGCCCTACCAGAACGAGGTTACATACCTGACCGACAACGGCGAGGTCGAGACGGCACTCCACGGGACGGCAAACATCCAGACCCGGTCCAACGGGGACAGTAACGTCGGCCCGCTACAGTACGACCAGTACGGGCGGTGGGCGCCGTTCGGGACGAACTCCGACGGCAAGGACCTGTTTACGTTCCTGGCGTACGGGGCCAGGACGTCGCTCGTGATCGGGCTGCTGGCGACCGGCCTCAGCGCCGGCTTCGCGCTCGCCCTCGCAATGGTCACTGCCTACTACCGGGGGCTGGTCGACCTCGTGGCGGTCATCGGGAGCGACTCGGTCCAGTCGGTGCCGTTCATCCTGCTGGTGTTGCTGCTGTTCGTCGTGTTCAGGGAGGCAAACCACCCGCTCGTCAGCCTCTACGACGGCGGTGTCCTGCTGGCGTTGATCCTGGCGTTCACGTACTGGCCGGCGCTGTGGCGGTCGATACGCGGCCCGTCGCTCCAGATCGCCCAGGCCGAGTGGATCGACGCTGCCAAGAGCTTCGGACAGCGACCGAGTGCCACGATGCGCAAGCACATGGCTCCGTACGTGGTGGTCTACCTCATCATCTACGCGTCGCTGGTCCTGGGGACGATCGTCATCACGACCGCAGCGCTCTCCTTCCTCGGGCTCGGAATCAGCCCGCCGACGCCGGAGTGGGGCCGTATGATCGCCGAGGGGCGATCGTTCGTCTCGACGAAGTCCTGGCACGTGGCGACGATCCCGGGAATCCTGATCGTGCTGGTCGTCACGGGGTTCAATGCCTTCGGTGACGCACTCCGCGACGCGCTGGACGTGCAGGCCGAGGTCGGCAGCGAGGGCGGAGGTGGTGCCTGATGTCGATGGAATCACAGCCCGAGGCGACCGCGAGCAGCGGGGAACCGATTGTCGAGGTGAGGAACCTCCAGACGGCGTTTTTCACGGACAAGGAGACGATCCTGGCAGTCGACGGCGTCTCCTTCGACCTCGTGCCGGGAGAGACGGTCGGTCTCGTCGGCGAGAGCGGTTCGGGCAAGAGTGTGACGGCCCGCTCGATCATGCGGCTGGTGGAGACGCCCGGCCGCATTCTCCAGGGGAGCAGTATCCGCTTCACCCACGCCGAGACCGTCCGGACGTTCGCAGACGAGTTCTCGGACCGGGTTGTCGACCTCACCCGGCTGGGCAACGAGTACCGGCCTGGGGAGCTGCTGGACGATCCGTCGGTCGACGCGACACCCGAAGAACTCGGCTACGACCACGCTGCCGAGGTGACGCTTGCGGATCTGCTCGCGGGGGGGTACGCCGACGACCTCGAGGTCGTCGACGACGACGACTGCGTGTTTGTGACGGGCGGCACGCCACAGAACCCGACCGAGGGGTTCGTGGAGATGACACGTGTCAGCGGCGAGGCCAAGCGCCTCATGCGGGGCGGCCGAATCACCATGATCTTCCAGGATCCGCTGACCAGCCTCAACCCCGTCTACACGGTTGGCAACCAGATCAAAGAGTCACTGCGCCTCCACCAGGGGCTGCGCGGCCGGGAGGCGACCGAGGAGGCGGCGGACCTGCTGGAGGCGGTCGGCATCCCGGACGCCCGCCGGCGGGTGATCTGTGACGAGCCGACGACGGCACTGGACGTCACGATCCAGGCCCAGATCCTCGAACTGCTCGCGGACATCCAAGAGAAGCGGGACCTGGCGATCATGTTCATCACCCACGACATGGGCGTCATCGCAAACGTCACGGACAAGGTAAACGTCATGTACGCCGGCGAGATAATCGAAACGGCAAGCGTAGAGCGGCTGTTCGAGAACCCGAAACATCCCTACACTCAGGGGCTGCTGGAGTCGATCCCGGGCACGCAGAAGGCAGGCGAGAAGCTCAGGACCATCGACGGGAACGTGCCAACGGCCAACGAGACGGCGACAGACTGCCGGTTCGCGCCGCGCTGTCCCAAGGAGTTCGACGAGTGTACGCAGATCCACCCCGAACTGGTGCCGGCTGCCCCGGGCGCGGAGGACCACGAGGTGGCCTGTCTGCTGTATCCCGAGGACCGCTCGACGCCACAGGCCGTCGAGTACCACCAGCAGCAAGCCAGGGGGGGTGAGGACCGATGAGCCAGGACGCCATCCACCCCGAGACCGACGTCGAGACGGCCGGTTCGCCCGAGGAGGACGTGATGGTAGAGGTCCGGAACCTCAAGACCTACTACGGCGGCGACGGGCCGCTCAGCGGCCGCCCGGTTCGCGCGGTCGACGGCGTCACCTTCGACATCAGGCGCGGG
>PXQK01000031.1 GCA_003022085.1 Halobacteriales archaeon QH_10_65_19
CTGGAGACGAGCGACGGGCTCGTCGCGATCCAGGTGTTCGAGGGAACCGAGGGGCTCGACCGCAACGCGTCGGTTCGCTTCATCGGGGAGACGCTGAAGATGCCTATCACCGAAGACCTGCTCGGGCGGGTGCTCGACGGGTCCGGCCGGCCGATCGACGACGGCCCCGACATCGTCCCCGAGGAGCGCCGCGACATCGTCGGTCAGGCGATCAACCCCTTCTCGCGGGAGTACCCCGAGGAGTTCATCCAGACGGGCGTCTCGGGTATTGACGGCATGAACACACTCGTGCGCGGCCAGAAGCTGCCGATCTTCTCCTCGTCGGGCCTTCCGCACAACGACCTCGCCCTGCAGATCGCCCGCCAGGCGACGGTGCCCGAGGAGGAGGAAGGCGAGGGCGAAGCCTCCGAGTTCGCCGTGATCTTCGGCGCGATGGGGATCACCCAGGAGGAGGCAAACGAGTTCATGGACGACTTCGAGCGGACGGGCGCACTCGAACGCTCGGTCGTGTTCATGAACCTCGCGGACGACCCCGCCGTCGAGCGGACCGTCACCCCGCGGCTGGCGCTCACGACCGCGGAGTACCTGGCCTTCGACAAGGGGTACCACGTGCTGGTCATTCTGACGGACATGACCAACTACTGTGAGGCACTCCGCGAGATCGGCGCGGCCCGCGAGGAGGTGCCCGGCCGCCGTGGCTACCCGGGATACATGTACACCGACCTCGCGAACATCTACGAGCGCGCCGGCCGGATCAAAGGCGAGGACGGGTCGATCACCCAGATCCCGATACTGACGATGCCCTCGAACGACATCACCCACCCGATCCCCGACCTGACTGGGTACATCACCGAGGGCCAGATCATCGTCGATCCGGACCTCAACTCACAGGGCGTGGAGCCGCCGATCAACGTCCTGCCGAGCCTCTCACGGCTGATGGACGACGGGATCGGCGAGGGGCTGACCCGCGGCGACCACAGCGACGTCTCCGACCAGCTGTATGCCGCCTACGCGGAGGGTGAGGACCTCCGGGACCTCGTGAACATCGTGGGCCGCGAGGCGCTCTCGGAACGGGACAACCAGTTTCTGGACTTCGCCGACCGCTTCGAGAACGAGTTCGTCCAGCAGGGCTTCGAGACTAACCGCGACATCGAAGGGACGCTGGGCATCGGCTGGGAACTGCTGTCGACGCTCCCCAGAACGGAGCTCAACCGCATCGGCGAGGAGTACATCGAGGAGTACTACGACGAGGACGAGGAGCAGGCCGTCGAGGCGACTGCCGACGACTGATACGGATTGGGGATCCCCGGTCCGTTTCTCACTCTCCACGGAACGCCGAGATAACGGTATCTGCGGCAGCAGGATCGGCTGCGACGATATACCGCTGGCCGCCCGCTAGTCGCGTTTCGGAGGTAGCTGTCCGCTCTCCCCCTGCCCCGGATATCACGAGGCTGCCCTCCGGGAGGTCAGCGTCGTCGAGAAGCTGTCCCGCGACCGGCGAATCGGGGGCGACGCGGATGTCGAACACCTCCATCTCACCTGTGACGTCCTCGAACGTTCGCACGTCGCTCCCGCTGAGTGCGTTCACTGCGGTTTTGACGCTTGCACGCTCCGGGAACACGACATCGTCGACGAGCTGTTTGAACTCCTCGCCGTCGGCATCGGTGATACGCGCGACTGTTCGAATCTCCGGCTGGAACGTTCTCGCAGCCAGGCAGACCGCGAGATTGGTGCTGTCACTGTCTGTCAGCGCACCGATAACGGTCGTCTCCGGTCCCGCTCGATGACCGTCACGCTGCGTCCACGTTGTGTGAAGAACTCTGCGACCCGGAATCCGACGCGTCCGCCGCCAGCGACCACTATGTGACTGCCGGGAGTCATACATCCACAACGTGTAGCTCACGCTAAAGCCTGTCGCCTGTGAGACTGTCGTTGTCAGACAAACGAGATGCGTCACCCCAAACCGCGACGCGGTCGGTATAAGTGGCCGCGCGGCTTACCCTGTGCCGATGGTCGAAGCCGATCCGGTGATGCGCGCCGCACGCAACGGGTTTCTCGTGTTGATTGTGGTCCTGCTCGGACTCAGTGTCTACCAGTTTATCTACGTCGACGACGGCGGGCTGACGATCCCGGCAGTCTGGGCAGTCGGCGCGGGAGTCTACTATGCCTCGAAGTACTACTACCAGCGACGGGACACGGCGGCCGGCAGCGGCGAGGACGGGGGAGACGAGGCCGATCCGACGGCCAGCACCGAGTAGTTCCCGCAGGCTGTCTCGACACAGTTAACACGTTCGGGTCGGAACTGTCCGGCAATGTCCGAGGACGTCAAACCCACGCGGAAGAACCTGATGCAGATCGAGGAACGCATCGAGCTCTCGGAGCGTGGGCACGACACGCTGGAGCAGAAGCGCGACGGCCTCATAATGGAGTTCATGGATATCCTGGACCAGGCACAGGACGTCCGCTCGGATCTCGAGGCGAACTACCAGGACGCCCAGCGGTCGATCGACATGGCACGCGCCATGGAGGGCGACGTGGCCGTCCGCGGGGCCGCCTCCGCGCTCAAGGAACACCCCGAGATCACGACCCAGTCGAGCAACATCATGGGGGTTGTCGTCCCACAGATCGAGTCCTCGAAGGTCCAGAAGAACCTCTCCGAGCGCGGGTACGGAGTGCTGGGTACCAGCGCCCGCATCGACGAGGCCGCCGAGGCCTACGAGGAGCTGCTCGAGACGGTCATTCTCGCCGCCGAGGTCGAAACCGCGATGAAGAAGATGCTCGACGAGATCGAGAAGACCAAACGCCGCGTGAACGCACTGGAGTTCAAGCTCCTCCCCGAACTCCGGGAGAACAAAGAGTACATCGAGCAGAAGCTCGAAGAGCAGGAACGCGAGGAGATTTTCCGCATGAAGAAGATCAAAGAAAAGAAAGAAGAACAGGAAGCCGAAGAAGCCAGGCAGGAGGCTGAACGCGAAAAAGAGGGCGACGAGCAGCTCACCGCGCAAGCGGGCAACTGACGCCGGCCTTGTCCGCCGCTATTTTCACCCTCCCTCGGCTCCCCGCTCCCCGCGGCCAGGCACACAACGTTCATACTCGTCAACCGAGTACCCACGTGTAATGAGTGACTCGCCGTCGGACGAACTCGAACGGATCCGGGAACAGAAGCGGAAAGCAGATGGAGCCGGCGATCGAGGCGGTCGCCGCCGAAACCGACGTCGCGGTGGCGAAGGTCGATGTCGACGTCAATCAGGCGCTCGCGGGCGAACTCGGCGTCCGGGGCGTCCCGACGGTCGTCCTCTTCGTCGACGGCGAACAGGCCGAGCGGCTGGTCGGTGCGCAGGATCGGGCGACCCTCGAACGGCTGGTCGGAAGCGCCCGATAGTGACTGCTGTGAGTCGGTCCGGGATCGACCGAATAACGGCGTGCGGTCGACCCGGTAAACAGTCACAGTAATCAGTATGAGATCGCGACCAGGAGGCAGAATGCAGGCAGTCGTTCCGGCGGCGGGCGAGGGAACGCGCCTCCGCCCGCTGACGGCCGACAAGCCAAAGGGCCTCGTCGAGGTCGCCGGGAAACCGCTCCTAACCCACGTTTTCGAGGCACTCCGTCCGCTCGGTGTCTGGACGTTCGTCGTGATTGTCGGCTACCGCGGCGAGGCGATTCGCGACTACTACGGGAGTTCCTTCGAGGGGATACCGATCACGTACGTGTGGCAGGAAGAGCGCCGTGGGCTCGCCCACGCGCTGTTGCAGGCGGCGCCCCACCTCGACGGCGAGTTCGTGGTATTGAACGGCGACAACGTCGTCCGCGCGAACCTCTCGGGGGCAGTCAAGCGACACCGCGAGACGGGCGCCGACATCACGACGCTCGTCGAGGAGGTGTCCTCCGAGCGCGCGACCGAGGGAGCCGTCTTCGAGCGCGAGGGCGGCGAGATCGTCGGGCTGGTCGAGAAACCAGCCGAGCCGCCGTCGACGCTGATCCCGCGTGGGTTCTACGTGTTCTCCAGGGCGATCATCCCGGCCTGCAGGCTCGTCACCCCTGGGTCGACCGGCGAGTACGAACTCACCCGCGCGGTCGACCTGCTGCTCGCGGCCGGACGACACCTCGAAACCGTGCCGCTGGAGGGGTGGTGTTACAACGTCAACACGCCCGAAGACGTCGATACCGTCGAGCGAAGACTCGACAGGCAGTAGATGACAGTTCGTCGACTTCCTGAAAGACGAACACTCGAACCGGCCAGCATTTCTCGACGAACTGGAGAAGGCTGGATTTTGATTGTCTCCGAACGAACGTTTACCCGTCAGGCCAGGCCCAGACCCACTCGATGGCCAGGAAACAAGAGACCGACCCGATCCCAACGACAGTACTCCGAGATACGCGCGAAAAG
>PXQK01000032.1 GCA_003022085.1 Halobacteriales archaeon QH_10_65_19
ACTCCGGCGTGTGTGACATCCAAAGATCAAAGCCGACTCGCTCCCGTTCTCCGGATAAAAAGACCTTAAACAGAATATATGTAACGACCAGGAAGCTTATTAATTAGCAGTCATTTAACCAGTATATGATCGCTGAGAAAATCAAATGTCCAAATGAAGGCGAGAATATTGACGAATTTCCAGAGATGGATCTCGACTGTGCGGTCGACGAGAGCGGCGCTCCGACCCAGCTCACGGTATTCGATCCGGGGAGCGAATACGTCGCCACGTCGGGGATCTCAGTCGACTACGACACCGGTGTGAGCCTGCAACAGATACGGTGAAGTTACTCCCGGCGGTCGCTGACACACTCCTCGACGGGGCCGACCACCTCGTCGGCGACAGCGTAGGGATCGGTCTCCCGGTCGAGCACCCGCTGGACGAACGTTTCCATCCCGCCCTGGTGGTCGATCTCGTCCGCTAACAGCTCGTTGACGTCTTCGCGGACGAGCGTGCGGATCTCCTCGGCGTAGCGCGTCCGGAGCCGGGCCTCCCGCTCGCCGGAGCGGTCGAGGTACGAGTGGTGGTCCTCGAGTACGCCCAGCAGCTCTTCGACACCCTCGCCGCGGTTGGCGACCGTCTCGACGATTGTTGGCTCCCAACCCCCCTGCTCGTCCTCCGCATCAGCGCCGGCACCGTGCCCGTCGCCGCCGGCATCGGGTCTGTGGTGGCCGACCGAGCGCGGAACGCCGTCGTCGCGGTAGTCGAGCATCTCACGGAGTTCTTGGACAGTGCGGTTCGCGCCCTCCAGGTCGGCCTTGTTGACCACGAAGACGTCGGCGATTTCGAGAATCCCCGCCTTGAGCATCTGGACGTCGTCGCCGCTACCGGGCGGGACCAGCACCATCACCGTGTCGGCGGTTTTCACGATGTCGATCTCGTTCTGACCGGCCCCGACCGTCTCGATGACGATCCGATCCTTGCCGAACGCGTCCAGCGCCTTGACAGCGTCAGTCGTGGCCGTCGAGAGGCCGCCCAGCGATCCGCGGGCCGACATCGAGCGGAAGAACACGTCCATGTCGCCGACGTTCGAGGCCATGCGGATCCGGTCGCCGAGCACGGCGCCGCCGGTGAACGGCGAAGAGGGGTCGATCGCAATCACGCCCACCGTCTCGCCGCGCTCGCGGTAGGTAGCGGCCATCTTGTCTACGAGGGTCGACTTGCCCGAACCCGGCGAGCCCGTCACGCCGATAACGGAGGCGTTGCCGGTGTGCTGGTGGAGCGCCGAGACGAGGTCGCGGTAGCCCGACCGGCGGTTCTCGATCTTCGTGATGACCCGGGCCAGCGCCCGGTGCTTGCCCGCGAGAAGGTCCTCGATGAGCGAACTCGCGGAGCCGTTTCCCTGGGTCGTTCCGTCGTCGCGGCTGGTCGAATCATCGCGTTGCTCGGGGTTACCCCCCTGGCTGCGGTCACCCATGTGGTCACTCACGCTCGGGGGCGTTCTCGCGGACAAACGCGACCATCTCCTCCATCGACGCGCCGGGGCCGAACACCTCCGCGACGCCGAGTTCCTTGAGCTCTACTTCGTCCTGGTCGGGGATGATCCCGCCGACGAGGACAAGCGTATCTTCGAAGGCCTCGTACTCCTCGAGCCCCGCAATAATCTCGGGGACGAGCGTATCGTGTGCGCCGGAGAGAATAGAGATCCCCAGGACGTCGACGTCCTCCTGGACCGCGGCCTGTACAATCTCCTCGGGCGCCCGGTGGAGTCCGGAGTAGATGACCTCGAAGCCGGCGTCCCGGAACGCCCGCGAGATGACGTGCGCACCCCGGTCGTGCCCGTCGAGGCCGGCCTTGGCGACGAGACACCGTATCGTCCGCTGCTCCTGGTTGACACCCATACAACCACGTACTGCCGGTTTACGTTTGGTTTTTTCGATGGTCGACCTGACCGAGGCGAAATACAGAACACGGTCGGGGACGGAAAGCAAGGCATGGTCACGTCAAGCGCGCCGGGAAAGGTGTACCTCTTCGGGGAGCACGCGGTGGTCTACGGGGAGCCGGCGGTGCCGTGTGCGATCGAACTCCGGGCACAGGTGACGGCGACGCGTCGCGACAGCGGCCTCCGCGTCACCGCGGGCGACCTCACAATCGACGGGTTCACCGCCGAGTACGAGGGCGAAGCCGGCGAACCGCCCGACATCGACGTCGAGAACGCACTGATCGAGGCGGGGATCGGCTACGTTACCGAGGCTGTCGACCAAGCCAGGGACGCTGCCGACGCCCCCGACGTGGGGTTCGAGGTGACCGTCGACAGCGACATCCCGCTCGGAGCGGGGCTCGGCTCCTCGGCAGCGGTGACAGTCGCCGGGATCGACGCCGCGACGCGCGAACTCGGCGTCGCGCTGGACCCGGCGGAGATCGCGGAACGCGCCTACCGCGTCGAGCACGCTGTCCAGGACGGCCAGGCCTCCAGGGCCGACACATTCTGTTCGACGATGGGGGGCGCCGTTCGCGTGGAGGGCGACGACTGCCAGACGGTCGACGCGCCCGACCTGCCGTTCGTCATCGGGTACGACGGCGGCGCAGGCGACACCGGCGCGCTTGTCGCCGGCGTCCGGGAGTTGCGCGAGGAGTACGACTTCGCCGCCGACACCGTCGGGGCAATCGGCGACGTGGCTTCAACCACGGCCTGCTCTCCGCGCTGGGCGTCTCGTCGCGGTCGCTCGACGCGATGGTGTGGGCTGCCCGGGACGCCGGCGCGGTCGGCGCGAAACTGACGGGTGCGGGCGGCGGGGGCTGTATCGTTGCGCTCGACGAGACGCCCGAGACGACGAGTGCACTCAAGTACACCCCGGGATGTGCAGACACGTTCAGAGCCGCCCTCGACTCGGCCGGCGTCCGCGTGGTGGACTGAGATGGTCACAGTGCTCAAACTTGGTGGGAGTGTCATCACCGACAAGGAGAGTCCGGAAGCCATCGACCGGTCGGCGCTCGACCGGGCGGCCGACGCTATCGCGTCTCCGGATCGGGGTGGGGAGGGTGCGTCGCTTGTGGTGGTCCACGGCGGCGGGAGTTTCGGCCACCACTACGCGGCCCGGCACGGCGTCTCGACAACGGCCGGAACGCGGGACGCAGCCGCGCTGACGGAGATCCACCGGGCGATGGGCGACCTGAACGCAGCCGTCGTCGACGCGCTCCAGGAACGCGGCGTACCGGCGCTCCCGGTCAGACCCCTGTCGGTCGCCGCCAGGAACGGTAATCTCAGCTTCCCGCTTGGAGGCGTCGACGCGATGCTCGGAGAGGGGTTCGTCCCGGTGCTTCACGGCGACGTGATCGTCGACGCGGGCAACGGCGGAACGATACTCAGTGGCGACGAGGTGGTTGTCGCCGTCGCCCGTAGCCTCGGGGCCGACAGGGTCGGCCTCTGCTCGACCGTCCCGGGCGTGCTCGACGACGAGGGGAACGTAATCCCGGAAATCGACGCCTTCGACCAGGTTTCCGGGGCTGTGGGCGAGAGCACCGCGACCGACGTCACGGGCGGGATGGCGGGGAAAGTGCAGTGCCTGCTGGAACTGGACACGCCGGCAGCCATCTTTGGCCTGGCGGACCTCGACCGGTTCCTGCGGACCGGCAGCGCCGGCACGACCGTCAACGGCAGATGACCCCAGGGGAACTGGCGGCGACCCGGTCGTCTACGACATATCCGAGCTTCTCACCGGAGTTGTTCTGGTCTCGCTGGGCGGCGCCGTGTTGTTCACCGGACTGTTCGGATTCACGCACAAATTGATCGCGGACTCGACCGCAGAGGGCGTCGCCAGCGGAGGAAGCCCCGGATCGGGATAGGGCCGACGACGGGGACGGCCCGCTTGGCGATCCGTCGGAGTAACGCCTCGGCCATCCCCGTTCGTGTTCGGAGAAGTGCGCTGGCCGGAATTTGAATCCGGGTTAGGACCGTGGCAGGGTCCTGTGATACCACTACACCACCAGCGCTCGTTGCACTCGCGCCGAGCATTGCGAACGGGTGCGTTCGCTCAACACCAGCGCGCTCCAGTCCAATCTACTACGCATAGAAGATAAAAACGTTCCGAATCGGCCGACGAGCTACGAAACGGTTTTGTCCTGTTCGACCCACTCACAGTCCACATGAGCCTGCCGAGAATCGATTTTACGGTCGTCACGTCACAGGGGTCATCGACAACCAGGTCGTCCAGGGTCTCTTCTGGCCCGTGCTCGGGCCGCCTTTCCACACTGCTGTGGCTCCTGGCGTTATACCCGGGCTTTATAGCCACGTACCGGCGATCGGCGTGTCACTGCCTCACAGCGCGAGGACGAAACGCGGCCTTTTTACGTTCGGATAGAGGAGTAATCGCTACAGTCTAGTGGCGCGACGTGGAAGCGTTATGGCATGACCGTCAGCGTGCTCGTGCCGTCGTCGCTCGCCCGTGAAGCGGAGGACAAACGCGAGGCAACTCGCAAACTCGGCTACGTGGCCCGCGCGGCCACGATCTTCCGGGTAGACCGGCTCACGGTCTTCCCGGACGACGCGGGCGAGACGCAATACGGCGACGGGTTCGTCGGAACCGTGCTGCGGTACGCCGCGACACCCCCGTACCTCCGAAAGGCGGTGTGGGCAAAGCGGGACGAACTGGAGTTCGCGGGCGTCCTGCCGCCGCTCCGCGTCCGCTCACAGGCCGGCTCCGGATCCGAGGATTCGGGGTCGTTAAGACAGGGAATCGTGACCGAGGTCGGAGCTGATGGGCGCGTCCGGGTCAATTGCGGACTGCAACACCCAATCTCCCTTCCGGTTCTGGAGGAGGAACTGGCCGAGGGAGAGCGCGTTTCCGTCAGGGTCTCTTCGCGAGAGCCGGTCCGGGCGAAACTCGCCGACGTCCCCCCCGCCACGGACCTCGATACTGCGCTTGACCGCGACGACGCGGGTTTCGCCATCGCCACGTCACGGCACGGCGAGCCGCTGCGGCCGAGCCGTCTCGACGAACTCGCACCAGCGAGTCGCGTCGGGGGCAAGCGCGCGCTCACGGTCGCGTTCGGTGCGCCCGAACGGGGCCTGCCCGCGGTACTGGGAGTCGATCCCGGGTCGGTTCGCGAGGACGGCCACGACGAGACCGGACGGTTCGACCTCTGGCTCGACACGGTTCCGAACCAGGGTAGCGAGGTCGTGCGAACGGAGGAGGCGGTGTTCGCCACCCTCGCCTGCCTGAACCTCATGGAGTGAACGCACATGCCACAACCAGAACGACCACGAAAAGGCTCGCTGGGCTTTGGCCCGCGGGGTCGGTCGGACAGCGAGACGCCGCGGTTCAACAGCTGGCCCGACGACGACGGACAGCCGGGGCTACAGGGTTTCGCCGGGTACAAGGCCGGTATGAGCCACGTCGTGATGATCAACGACGAGCCCGACTCCCCGCGCGAGGGGATGGAGGAGACCGTCCCTGTCACAGTGGTGGAGACGCCACCGATGCGGGTAGTCGCGCTGCGAGCCTACGAAAAAACGCCGTACGGCAAGCGGCCGCTGACGGACGTCTGGGCCGAGGAGTTCGATCCGGCGCTGGATCGGGCCCTCGACCTCCCGGACGAGCCGGACGGGGGCGCTGCGGAGGAACAGATCAGGGACGCACTCGAGTCGGGGGCGCTTGCGGACGTGCGTGCAATCACGCACACGGTCCCGGGCGAACTCGACGGCGTGCCGAAGAAGCGACCGGACGTGATGGAGAACCGGATCGGTGGCGGCTCCTTAGAGGAGCGCGTCGACTACGGCCTCGACCTCCTCGGCGAGGGCGAGTACACCGTCAACGACGTGTTCCGCGCCGGCGAGTACGCCGACGTCGCGGGCGTCACGAAGGGCAAAGGCACTCAGGGCCCGGTCAAGCGCTGGGGGGTTCAAAAGCGCAAGGGGAAACACGCCCGCCAGGGCTGGCGCCGACGCATCGGCAACCTCGGCCCGTGGAACCCCTCGCGCGTCCGATCGACGGTCCCCCAGCAGGGACAGACCGGCTACCACCAGCGGACGGAGCTGAACAAGCGGCTGATCGACGTCGCCGAGGAAGACCCGACGGCCGACGGCGGGTTCGTCAACTACGGCGAGGTCGACGGCGAGTACGCGCTAGTCAAAGGCTCGGTCCCCGGCCCGAAGAAACGGCTCGTTCGGCTGCGACCGGCCGTGCGCCCGAAAGACCAGCCGCGCCTCGATCCCGAGGTGCGGTACGTCTCGACGGAATCGAACCAGGGGCAATGAGTATGGAGGTACCAGTACACACACTCGACGGAGACGAGGCCGGGGAGGTCACGCTCCCCCCTGCCTTCGAGAGCGAGGTCCGCCCGGATCTGATCCGGAAGGCGGTGCTCGCGGCACAGGCAAACAGGAAACAGGACTACGGCGCCGACGAGTACGCCGGCATGCGGACGCCGGCCGAGTCGTTCGGCAGCGGCCGCGGTATGGCACACGTCCCCCGCGAAGGTGGGCAGGGCCGTCGCGTCCCCCAGACCGTGGGCGGCCGGCAGGCACACCCGCCGAAGGCCGAGAAGGACCGCGGGCTCGATGTCAACGACAAGGAGCGCCGTCTGGCGATCCGGTCGGCGATCGCAGCGACAGCCGACCCCGAGGTTGTGGCCGAGCGCGGCCACGAGTTCGAAGAAGACGTCGACCTGCCGCTGGTCGTCGACGACGAGTTCGAGGACCTGGAGAAGACCCAGGAGGCCCTCGCCGCGCTGGAGGACCTCGGCGTCGGGGCCGACATCGAGCGCGCCGAGAAGACGACGATCCGCGCCGGTCAGGGGTCGACTCGCGGACGGAAGTACCGCCGGGCGAAGTCACTGCTCGTGGTCACCAGCGAGGAGCCCGCTGTGGACCGAGAGCGCGATCGACGAGGTGAGCGAGTGATGCCAGACGCAATCAAGTACCCACACGTCACGGAGAAAGCCGTCGACAAGATGGACTTCGAGAACAAGCTGTTGTTCATCTGCCAGCCCGGAGCGGCGAAAGGCGAGATCCGCGATGAAGTCGAGTCGCAGTTCGACGTGACGGTCGTCGACGTGAACACGATGGTGACGCCGCGGGGCGAGAAGAAAGCGACAGTACAGCTCTCCGAGGACCACGACGCACAGGAGATCGCCTCCAGAATCGGGGTGTTCTGAGAATGGGACAGCGCATCAGAGGACAGCGGCGCGGGCGCGGGGGGCCGACCTTCCGTGCCCCGTCCCACCAGTACAAGGCGGAACTCGGCCACCGCAACGTCGAGGACGGCGACGTCGTCTCCGGCGAGGTCGTCGGAATCGAACACGACCCGGCCCGCAGTGCACCGGTCGCCGACATCGAGTTCGAGGACGGCGACCGCCGTCTCGTGCTCGCCCCAGAGGGGATCACGGTCGGCGACGAGATCCAGGTCGGTGTCTCTGCGCGGATCGAGCCCGGCAACACGCTCCCGCTGGCGGAGATCCCGGAGGGCGTGCCGGTCTGCAACGTCGAGGCGAACCCGGGCGACGGCGGCAAGTACGCCCGGGCGTCGGGCGTGAGCGCGACGCTTTTGACCCACGACCGGAACGTCTCGGTCGTCCAGCTGCCCAGCGGCGAGATGAAGCGCCTCGACCCGCAGTGCCGGGCGACGA
>PXQK01000033.1 GCA_003022085.1 Halobacteriales archaeon QH_10_65_19
ACCGACGGTGGGAGTCAGCGGAACCCGTGCGTGAATCTTTGACTCGGGCGATACTAAGCGTTGGGGTTCCAGTCAGGCAGTCTCCGGTGATTTGTGACACGGAGCGGACGCGATTCACGCCCGCCGTGAACGGCAGGATTCTCTCCCTGTATTAACGCGAACTCACTGACAGCGCCGGCTGGGAGATCTTCCTCACCGAGGGGGAGATCCGGTGGCCGGAGGAGTGATCGAGGGGCCGGAGCGGCTCCGCCGTAGTTCGACGGATACACCACCCTGGGGTGAAAACAGTCGGACATGGAGATCGACGTCGAGCCCGTCGAGGCGGTCGAGGAGATCGACGACGACGCGCTCGTACCGGCCGGGATCGACGCGCCCAACTACGTCCTCTACGGGGGAAAAGGCGGCGTCGGCAAGACGACGATGGCCGCGGCGACGGGGCTCGCCAGCGCCCGCGACGACACGGCCACGCTCGTGGTCTCGACCGACCCCGCCCACTCGCTGTCGGACACGCTCGACACCGAGGTGCCCGAGGAGCCCGCCCGGATTCGCGAAGATGATCCCCTCTTTGCGGCGGAGATCGACCCCGAGGGATGCTCGGCGACGACGTGACGGATCCGTTCAGCGGATCGATGCCCGGCGCGGACGAGGCCGCGGCGGTGCGGCTGTTGCTCACGTACCTCGACGACCCCCGGTTCGAGCGGGTAGTCGTCGACACGGCGCCGACGGGGCACACGCTGCGGCTGCTGGAACTGCCCGAGATGCTCGACTCGATGATGGGGAAGATCGTGACGCTGCGCGAGCGCATGAGCGGGATGTTCGACGTCTTCGGCGACGAGGATCCGGAGGAAGGGGTCGACAGCTTGCGGGAGTTCTCCGACCGGATCGAACGCCTGCGGGCGCTGCTGTGCGACCCCGCGAAGACCGACTTCCGGGTGGTGATGGTGCCCGAGGAGCTGAGCGTCCTCGAATCCGAGCGGCTGCTGGACCGGCTCGCGGAGTTCGGGATCCCCGTCGGGACGGTCGTCGTCAACCGGGTGATGCAGGATCCCGGGGAGATGAGCGGCCTCGTCCCCGATTGGGTCCAGCAGCGGGCACTCGCCCGCTCCCAGGACCTGTTCCGGGGCCACGAGGTGCGACGGGTCCCGCTGCTCGCAGAGGAGGTCCGGGGTGAACGTCTCCTCCGGGTCGTCGCTGCCTGTCTGGCCGACTGATAGTGATTATCGTGACTGTTTACTGGGTCAATCGCACGCGGCACGCGCTGGCGAGCGGTGCGAGGCCGACCGGAGAGGGGCCTGATCGAGCGGGGGGCTTTCAACGCTTACATCTTCGTAGCGCTACTTCAACCACCAACCCACAGACACCACTATAACCGTCGGGACCACAGACCCAACAGTGACAGACGTACAGCTCAGCTACGAGGACGGGACCATCCGGGTCGAGGACAGACGGACTGACGGCGACGACAGCACACTGCTCTCGGACCTTCCCGGGGTCAAGTTCGACCCCCGTACCGGAACCGGCCGAGCGCCGGCATACCGCTACGCCGCGATCCGCCGGATCCTCGCCGAAACGGACCTCGCGGTCGACGACCGGGTGTTCGACCTCCCCGAGCTCGCACTCGGTTCGACCTACGAGCTCCGCGAGTACCAGAACGACGCCCTCACAGCCTGGCGGGAGGCGGACGACCGCGGGGTGCTGGAACTACCGACGGGGAGCGGCAAAACCGTCATCGGGATCGCTGCGATGGAGGCGCTCGGGACACCGACGCTGGTGGTCGTGCCGACGATCGACCTTCTCGACCAGTGGCAGCGGGAGCTAGAGCGGGAGTTCACAGTCGAGATCGGGCGGCTGGGCGGCGGCGAGCAGCGCGTCGGCGACGTGACTATCTCGACGTACGACTCGGCGTACCTGCGGGCCGACGACCTGGGCGACCGGTTCGGGCTGGCCGTCTTCGACGAGGTCCACCACCTCGGCGGCGAGGGGTACCGCGACATCGCGCGCTTGCTCGCGGCACCGGCCCGCCTCGGCCTGACAGCCACCTTCGAGCGTCCCGACGGCGCACACGAGGTCGTCGCCGACCTGCTCGGACCGCTCGTCTACGAGATCGACCCCGACGCCCTCGCCGGCGAGCACCTCGCACCGTATGACATCAAGCGCATAGAGGTCGCGCTCACCCCCGAGGAGCGTGAGGTCTATGAACGCCACCAGGACACGTTCACCGACTACCTCGCGCGGTCGAATATACAGCTCCGGAGCGGCAGCGACTACCAGGAGCTGGTCAAACGGTCCGGGAACGACCCGCGGGCCCGGGAGGCGCTGCTGGCCAAACAGCGGGCGCGGGAGGTGATGATGAACGCCGACAGGAAGGTCGAGCGGCTGGCGGAGATCCTCGACAGGCACCGCGAGGACCGGATCATCGTCTTCACGGCCCACACCGACCTCGTCTACCGGCTCTCCGAGCGGTTCCTGCTGCCGGCGATCACACACGAGACGGCGGCGAGCGAGCGCCGGGAGATTCTCGACCGGTTCCGCGAGGGGACCTACTCCCGGGTCGTCACCGCGAACGTTCTCGACGAAGGGGTTGACGTCCCCGACGCGAACGTCGCGGTCGTCCTCTCGGGGTCGGGCAGTGAGCGGGAGTTCACCCAGCGCCTCGGCCGGATCCTGCGGCCCACCGAGGACGGCGTCTCCGAGTCGGACTCGGGGGATCGAGAGACGACGGCGTCGTCCCTCGGCGGTCGCGCCCTGCTGTACGAGCTCGTTACCGAGGAGACCGCCGAGGAGCGCGTCGCACGGCGGCGGCGGTAGTTCGAAACAGCCCGGTGATCTGATCCGGCCGGTCACGCCCGGCCGGGAAGCGTGATCCTGATCGTCGTTCCGTTGTCAGTCTCGAAGGAGAGGTCGCCGTTGAGTTTCTCGAATAGCTGGCGCTCCCGGCGTGTGAACCGCAGGACGTAGTACACGATCCCGAGACGACGAGGTTCGCCCCCGTCTGCAGGACCACCATACCGGGCTATCGTGTCCCCGAATGATACAATTAATGTCAGCTCTTCACCATCCACCAGAACCGCCTCGGTCTCCCCGTCGTGTCTGTCGCGGATACGTCCGTATCAGCTGTCACCGGCCTGGCTCTCGGCGACCCGTCCGCCGGCGTAGCCACCGAGTGCACCGAGTCCTGCTCCAATGGCCACGACGACGGCGAGTGCGAACAGCGCGGTTGCGCCCGCGACAGTCGCCATTCCGCCCAGCTCGACAGCACGCAGTCCCGTGATCAGTCCACCGAAGACGAACACGAGAACCGACAGGAAGGGCAGCATGGCCAACAGCCCCGAGAGCGCGCCGGCGCTGACCGTCCGCTCGGATTCACCGCATTCGAGGTACCCCGCCAGCGCCCCACCGACACCGGGGGAGAGCGGGATGAACGAGAGCACGCCGGTAGCGACAGCACCGAGAACGGCGTGTGCGCCGTACGAGCCGACGGTTCCGTCCCGGAGCGTGGATCGATCGATGCCACTGGCAGTGCGTTTACTGTTGAAGTATTGACCTGTACAATAGAAATATGAAACACTAATACAGTCGCGTCCATCTATACCTACGCTTGCACGGGGGATACGATTGAGGGACC
>PXQK01000034.1:0-598 GCA_003022085.1 Halobacteriales archaeon QH_10_65_19
GTGCCCGACGGGGATTACGGACGTGAGTGGTTACGTGGGCTACTGTCGGATTTAGCCGACGACGGCCTCGTCGGGATCGACGAAACCGAAGACGAGGTCGTCGCCCGACTTCAGAAATAGAGTCGTGGGCGACGGAGACGTCACCAGGACGCTGTACTGTACGGACGTCGGGGGGACGGAGCTACGGGTAGCGATCCGCGGGGTACCGGGTGCCGACCCGTCGTGGGAGAGCGACGACGTCGTCGTTCTGACAGTCCA
The DNA here is from genome assembly GCA_003022085.1 of Halobacteriales archaeon QH_10_65_19. Next base: position 259 of record PXQK01000034.1, read on the forward strand.
GCCCCGGCCGACAGACGGGAGCCCGAGTCCCCGTGCCGACGCGCCAGAGAGCTTCGAGGTCGGGGCCGTCTGTTCCCGGGAACCGATCGGCGTGACTGCTCGCTACTGGTACGGACTGCTGTACGGACTGCTGTGACCGTCAGTGGAGGATCGGTGGGCTTATTCACGAGAGAGCCAACCTACAGTAGATCTAATGAACAGACAGCCACCCTCGCAGGTAGGGACGGTCGTCGTCGGAGCCGGTGCGGTCGGCTCCAGTGTCGCATACCATCTGTCCGAACTCGGAGCAGACGACGTGGTCGTGATAGACCAGGGGCCGCTGCCGGTTACCGGCGGCTCC
>PXQK01000034.1:615-3247 GCA_003022085.1 Halobacteriales archaeon QH_10_65_19
CACGCCCCTGGCATCGTGTTCCAGACGTCGCCGTCGAAGCTCCAGACGAAGACGGCACACTACACGAGCCGGCTCCTCGAGGAGGCCGGCGTCTACGACGAGGTCGGCGGGATCGAGGTCGCACGGAGCAAAAAGCGGATGGACTTCCTCCAGCGCCGCGTCGAGTGGGCGAGCTCCTACGGGCTGCCGGGTCCACAGCTGCTCGAACCGGCCGAGGTAACCGACCATCTCCCGCTCGTCGACGAAACGGAGATCCTCGGCGGCTACTACTCACCGACCGACGGCCGTATCGACGGGATCGCGGCCCTCGAGTGGTACAGGGAGCACTCCAAGGCCGACTTTTACGGCCACACTACGGTAACGGACATCGAAACGACCGGCGGCGCCGTCACCGCCGTCGAAACCGACCGGGGCACGATTGAGTGCGATCGCTGCGTGGTCGCGACCAACAACTGGGGGTACCAGACAGGCCAACTCGCAGGACTCGACCTCCCGATCGCGCCGGTCGAACACCAGTACGTCGTCACCGAACCGCTCGAGGAACTCTCGGGTTTTGACACCGGCGTGGGGAACAACACGACCGGGCTGGACGTTCCGGGACAGCGAGAGGTCGCGGAGTATATGAGCGAAGGTCCCCACCGCCCCGTCGGCCGGGACCAGGACCACTCCCTGTACTTCCGGACGCACGGCGACGCGATCGGTCTGGGCTCGTACAACCACGAGTCCCTCGTCGTCGATCCGACAGAGATGGGAACGAACACGGAAAAGCGCCAGGCCTCAGTCCGGGATTTCAGCCGAAAACACTGGGAAGAGGCGACCCATCCCGACCGGGACAAACCCGCAAAGCAGGCCTTCGACGAGCTGTTGCCGGCAACCACCGACGTCGACTACACCGCGACGGAGAACGGCATCTTCGTCTACACTCCGGACGGAATGCCGGCTGTCGGCGAAACGTCGGTCGGCGGCCTCTGGTCGGCGCTCGCGCTCTGGTGGACCCACTCCGGCGGGTACGCCAAGGTCCTCGCCGAGTGGATGGAGAACGGCGTTCCCCGGCTGCCCTCCGGGCCTGTCGACACCAGCGGCGTCCACGTCCGCCGGTTCGAGCCACACGCGGGAAGCACGGACTACTTCACAGACCGGGGTGGACTGCAGTACAGGCAGGTCTACAGCATCGTCGAGCCGCGGTTCCAGCCCGACGATCACCGTCAGCTCCGGGTGAGCCCCTTCCATCACCGCCAGCAGGAGCTCGGCGCGGAGTTCTACCAGTCCGGTGGCTGGGAAACGCCACAGTACTACGAGGCGAACGCCGACCTGCTGACGAAGTACGACGAGGAGCTCCCCCGACAGGACGGCTGGCAGGCGGTCAACCGGTCGCCGATCGAGGGCGCCGAACACCTCCACACCCGGGAGAACGTCTCGCTGTTCGATATGACGTCGTTCAGTTCGATCGTGGTTTCGGGCGACGACGCCGGGGAGTTCCTCCAGACGGTCTGCAGCAACGACATGGAGATCGACGTCGGACAGGTGCGGTACTCCCTGCTGTTGAACGAGGGCGGCAACGTCCTCGCCGATATCACCGTGGTCCGCCTCGGCGAGACGGAGTACATGGTTACAACCGGCGGCGGCAACTCCCCCGGTATCCACGGCGGCTGGATCCAGGATCACGCTCCCGAGAGGGTGTCTGTGACCGTCGAGGAGTCCACAAGGTGTACCGTCGGGCTGTGGGGACCGAACGCCCGGCTGCTCCTGCAGCGCGTCACTGACGCCGACGTCACGAACAGCAGCTTCCCCTACTTCAGTGCGAAGCAGATCTACGTCGGAGACGTGCCCGTCACGGCGCTGCGGGTCTCCTACGCCGGCGAACTGGGGTGGGAGCTGTGGGCGCCCGCCGCGTACGGCCAGAAGCTGTGGGACACGCTCTACGATGCCGGATCGGATCTCGGGGTCCGGCCTATGGGTGGCGGCGCACTGGAGTCGATGCGGCTGGAGAAGGGCTTTCGTCTGTGGGGGACAGACATCGGTACCGACGTCAACCCCTTCGAGGCCGGGCTTCCCTTCGCCGTCGACATGGAGACGGAGTTCGTCGGCAAAAACGCGCTCGAGCAGGTCCGTGAGTCCGGCGTCGACAAGCGCATTGTCCCGCTCACACTCGACGATTCAACGGATATCATGCTGAGCAGTCGGCCGGTCGTGGCCAACGGCGCGACGCGCGGATACGTTCAGGCAGGGAGCTACGGGTACTCGATCGGAAAGTCCATCGCCTACGCGTACCTCCCGACCGAGTACGCTCAGTACGGCACTGCTGTCGAGATACGCTGCGAGGGTGAAACGTACAACGCGACAGTTCGGGAGGAACCGCTGTTCGACCCAGGCCGAGAGAAGATTATCCGGTAGTGTCGTAGTAACTCAGGGAAGCTTTTGAGGAACTCGACATGACGGTTAAACAGCAGGTATGTGGAAGGGAAAGCCCCAGGTCGCTCGACTTCGTTCGCCTCGTCGTCCGAGAATCGAAGATTCTCGTGATCACGAAAATCGAAGATTTTCGAACGACTGCGCTCGGCTCATCATCCGGGGCTCGCTGCGGTCCTTACTGCGTTGCGGTCCTTACTTCGCCCGGGATAGATCGAGCGAC
>PXQK01000035.1 GCA_003022085.1 Halobacteriales archaeon QH_10_65_19
GTCGAGGAGGTCAGCGGACAGACCGGCGTGCCGGTACTCGTCGACAACGACAACGGCGTCGATGGAATGCCCGAGAGCGACGACATCGTCGCCTATCTCGAGGAGACCTACGGGAGCTAGCACCCACCAAAGAACTCTGTAACAGCTGTTTTCGGCAGTCTGAAGCCTCAGCATGAGGACGCATCTTAAATAGATACGTCCGACAGTATCAACAGAGACGCTCGCTCTCGCCGTACACCGCAGCAGCGACAGCCGTCGTGTAGGCCTCGGGTTCGGGGTCCGCGGTGACAACGCAGGTGTCCGGGGAGGTCGCGTCGATCCCCCGGAGTTCACAGCCGCGTTCGATCCCTGCGGCAAGCCGCTCGCGGACGGTCGCCGGATCGTGGTGTTCCTCCTCGTAGAAGATGCCGGTCCCGTCGTCGCCCCGGGCCCAGGCCAGCCCGGCGGCCGCTCTGGTTCCCGGCTGGCTCGTCTGCCGGGCGAGCACGGCGTCGAGCGCGCCGCCTGTTGGCCCCAGATCCGGCGCCCTGCCGACCTCCTCGACGGTCACGCCGGCGGGAATCACTGACGACAGCCTGCGGAGGTTGTACTGGTGGACGTTCGCCGCCGCCAGCGCCACGTCGAACGACGCCTTCGGCGTGCTCGCACGGCCAGTCCCCCAGACGATCCTGATCACGGTGAATTGTCGGTCTCTGCAAACGTCACACTCGAGGATGGCGTCGACCACCGCTTTCGCCTGCCTGGGGGTCGTGATCGTGTTGGAGTGGGTTGGTCTTGCATGCTACCTGTCTTCAGTTGCCCGACGAATAAAGGATGCCGGTCCGCACGGCAGGGGTAGTTTACAAGGACGAAGCATGTGGGTGGAAAGACAGCTGTTGGTCGTCCGTCTGACGACCGGCACATATCGCTCTTGTCACACGCTTCCGGACGCGCAAGGGCCCGGCAGGACTTTCACCCCGCGGTCGGAACAGTGGGGTATGCTCGATCTGGACGACGTGCTCGCTGCACGCGACCGGGTTGCCGAAACGGCGCGGTACACGCCGCTGGTGTACTCCCACACCTTTTCGGAGATGACCGGAGCCGACGTACACCTGAAACAGGAGATGCTCCAGCGCACGGGGGCGTTCAAGATCCGCGGGGCGACAAACCGGATCGCCACGCTCCCGGAGTCGGACCGCGAGGCCGGCGTCGTCACGGCCAGTGCGGGCAACCACGCCCAGGGGGTCGCGCTTGCGGCGACGCGCATGGGCGTCGACTCGAAGGTCGTGATGCCCGACGACGCCCCCATCGCGAAGGTGAAAGCGACCCGGAGCTACGGCGCCGAGGTTGTGCTCCACGGCGTCGATTACGACGAGGCCGCCGAACGCGCCTACGAAATCGAACGCGAGGAGGGTCGGTACTACCTCGAGGCGTTCGACGACTGGGAGGTGATGGCCGGCCAGGGGACGCTCGGCCTGGAGATCCTCGAGGATCTCCCCGGCGTCGACACCGTGGTGGTGCCGATCGGCGGCGGCGGACTCATTGCCGGAATCGCCACAGCACTCACAGGGAAACAGCCCGACACGAGAGTGATCGGCGTCCAGGCCGAGGGCGCATCCAGCGTCGTGCCCTCCCTCGAAAAGGGCGACCGGATCGAACTCGACAGCGTCGACACCATCGCCGACGGAATCGCAACCCGGACGGTCGGCGAGAAGACCTACCGGGTTATCCGGGAGCGGGTCGACGAAGTCGTCACGGTCTCGGACGCCGACATCGCTGTCGCAGTCATGCTGCTGCTGGAGCGGAGCAAGACACTCGTCGAGGGGGCCGGCGGGGTGGGACTCGCTGCGCTCCTGGCCGGCGCGTTCGACTACGAGGACGGCGAGACGATCGTCCCTCTCCTCTGTGGCGGAAACATCGACATGAACACCCTGACGACGGTGCTCGTCCGGGGGATGATCGAAACCGGGCGGTACCTCCGGGTCCGGACCGTCCTGCCCGACCGGCCCGGGGCACTCGACGCGCTGGTCGACATCGTCTCGGAGCAGGAAGCCAACATCTACGCGATCCAACACGACCGCACCTCCCGGGACGTCTCGATGGACGCCGCCGAGGTGGAAATCGACCTCGAAACGCGAGGACACGACCACGTCGAGAGACTGCTCGACGCGCTCCGCGCCGCTGGCTACGAGATCGAAGCCCTGACCTGACTCAACCGTCACCCCTCGTCGGCAACGCTCATCCCTTCCCGGATACTGAACGCCTCGTCACCGCTGAACCGCGCCGGATCGAACGCGTCGATGCCTGGGCCACCCAGCAGCTGTTTGGCGACCAGCCGCCCAGTTGCGGGTGCGCGCATGAACCCCTGACCCTGGAAGCCCGTTGCGACGTACAGCCCCTCGCGGAGCGCGCCGACCAGTGGCTGGCGGTCCGGCGTCGCGGTACAGAGGCCGGCCCACGCCCGGCGGACCTCCGGACGCAGGTCCGGCAGCCGACCACTGAGGCGCTCCGACAGTGACGCCCCGAACCCGGGGTCGGCGTCGCGGTCGTACGTTGTGGGGTTGGCCTCGACAGTCCGGGTCCCGTCCCCAGCGAGCAGGCCGTCGGGATGTGGTCGGGCGTAACAGCCCGCCTCATCGCAATCGGGACACTGACACCGTCGAGCAGCCGTTTCGTGTTTGCGCCGGCCGCGACCAGAACGGCATCTACCTCCCGTGGTGAGCCACCGTCGGGAACGATCTGTGGCGGGTCGATCCCGATCCCAACTGGGGTGTGTGTCTCGACGGTCGCCCCTTCGACGGCGGCGTTCTCCGCGAGACAGGCCGTGTACGCGCCGGGGTCGGCGTAGCCCGCGCCTCCGGTCACGCCCGCGACAGCCACGTCGTCGGTTCGCAGCGCGGGGAACCGCTCGGAGAGCGTCGACGCGTCGATCCGGTCCGCCGCGACGCCGTGCTCGACCATCCGGTCGAGCCCCGACCGGATCGCGGCGGCGTTCTCCTCGTCCCCGTCGCGGGCGAACCAGACGTAGGGACACCCCTGAAAGCTGAACGTGTCCGGTCCGGAGAGGGTCCGGAACCGGTCGACGGCCGTCCGGGCGACCGTCGCCGCGGGCTCGGTAGCGACCGCGTCGTAGCAGACCCCGGCGGCCCGTCCGCTGGCACCGTTCGCGACCGGCCCGCGGTCGTACAGCGTCACGCCCGCACCCCGCCGGGCGAGTTCGTACGCCGCTGTCGCGCCGACGGCGCCGGCACCCACAATCGCAATTTCTCTTCCTGTCCCGCGCTCCGGGGAGAGTTCCTGGCCGTCCCGGGCTGTAAGCGCTCCGGTCATCTACGAGCGTGACTCTGTTGTCCTCTCCCGGCCATCCTCGGCTGATTCGGGTAGCGAGGGCCACTCGACGACGGCGTTCTCGGGCGCCCCGGCCGCCCCCCGGAGGACGCCGGCGAACAGTTCGAGCGTGTCGACCAGGCGCGGTCCCGGCCGGTTCACGTAGTGGTGTCCGTCCACAGCGTAGACCTGCCCTTCCCGGACGGCAGCGAGGGCGTTCCAGCCCTCCCGGCCGGACAGGTCGTCGGCATTTTCTAGCGTCTGGTCGAGTCCGAACCCGCAGGGGGCGGCGAGAATTACCTCGGGATCGTACTCCCGGATCTCGGCCCACTCGCGGGGCGTCGAGCGGTCGCCGGGCGCCGCGAGTCCGTAGGTCCCGCCGGCCCGGTTGACCATTCCTGGCACCCAGTGGCCGGCGACCATAACGGGATCGAGCCAGTCGAAGACGGCCACCCGCGGTCGCTCGTTCGGTGCCGCCTTTGCGACCGCCTCGACGCGTGCCCGGAGGTCGGCAACCGCCTCCTGCGCTCGATCCTCGCGGTTCAGTACATCCCCGAGGCGCTCAAGGTCTGCGAACACCTCGTCGAGGCTGTGCGGATCGGAGGTGATGACCCTGGCGTCCAGCGACAGGTCGGCGACCGCCTCGCGGATCGCCGTGTCGTCGACCGCGCAGACGTCGCAGATACCCTGTGAGACGACGACGTCGGGATCGAGGTCGGCGAGCAACTCGCGGTCGATCTCGTAGACGCCGCCGGACTTCTCGGCCGCCGCGACCTGCTCGTTGATCTCCGCGCTCGAGGCGTCCGGATCGACGCGCGGGCTGATGACTGACGGGAGGTCGGACGCGGCGGGTGGGTAGTCACACTCGTGGGAGACGCCGACCGGTTCGACGCCGAGGGTGTAGAGCATCTCGGTCGCCGACGGCAGCAAGGAGACAACACGCATACCACTGCTATGGGCGTCAGTACAATAAAAACCAGTTCTCTCCGCAGCGGTTCCCTGATAGGGTCGTGCGAAGAGGAGCGAGTGGCGGGTGACGTCGGCGGGACCGCACCTCCGGCTGGCGGTATCAGAACGGGAGACGTTCGCGGATCTCATCGATGAAGTCTTTCCCGTCGTCCGTGGTTTCGGGCCCGACGACGTGGTCGCAGGGGACGATCACCATCCGCTCGCCCTCCTCGGAGACCTCGATGAGTCCGTCGGCTTTCAGGTCGGCGAGCGCGCTCTCGAGCGTGTCGATGTCCTCCTCGACCTTCGCACGGAGTTCGAAGACAGTCATCCCCTCCTCCTGGCGGTCCGCCAGTGCGTCGAGTACCGCGACGTCAGTGTCGTCGCGGTCGCGATACGCCGGCTTGGCTCGCATCATCGGGCCCTACGCTACGGCGGGTCTTATAGATTAGCAGCTATCCGTTACAGCATCCCACGACGGGTCCCGCTCGACCCGGGCTACAGCGGTAACAAGGCGAAAGCCCATCGGCTTTAGCGTCATCACTGCTTTTCCCCGAGATCGACTTTGATGTCGCGCCGAACCCGACCTATACGAGAGAGGACCTCGAGCACCACAATCCTCATAGGGTCGTGCGTGACTCTTTACCGCTATGGAGTCACTCGTTCCGTGTGTCAGCCCGTGAAACCACCAGAAATGGTACCCGGTCCTGAAAATAATCACGCACGACCCTATCAAGAGAACTGCAGGGATCATGACACTGATCATGGTTGTCGTGCTCGACGCT
>PXQK01000183.1:0-2560 GCA_003022085.1 Halobacteriales archaeon QH_10_65_19
GCCGGGTTCGAGGTGGCGGCCACAGCCCTCGTCGCACTCGTCGCCGCGGGCCTGCTCGCCGCAGTACGGGCAGGTGCCCTCGACGTAGCGGTCGGGCAGTGCCTGGTCTTCTTCCGGGTCCCAGGCCACCTCGATCGTCTTCTCGTATACGTACCCCTCGTCTTCGAGGCTGCGGACGATGTCGCGGGTGAGTTCGGTGTTTGTCTCGTCGTGCGTGTGGCCGTAGTTGTCAAAGGCGACGTCGAACTCCGGGAACGTCTCCCGGTACTGCTCGTGCCACTCGAGGGCGAACTCTTCGGGATCGACGCCCTCCTCCCAGGAGTTGACGGCAACCGGGGTGCCGTGCATGTCCGAGCCGCAGACATAGATCGACTGCTGGCCGATGTTGTTCAGCGCGCGGTTCAGCGCGTCGGCGGCGGTGTAGCTCCGCAGGTGGCCGATGTGCAGGTCCCCGTTGGCGTAGGGAAGCCCTGCGGTCACGACTGCCGGGTTCTCCGTCGGATACGCTTCGTTGCCCATGGGTCTGTGTCCGTGTGTGTGGGGTAAAACCCGCCGGTTTCGTTTGTCTACTATCTTTTACAGTGAGAGAATCCCGGCGTATGCCGAGGAGGATGTCATCGACTGTGCCGACAGTTCATACACGGCTTCCGCCGACGACGATGAGCACGATGAACCGTTCCATCCGCTTCAGTACCGCCACCGTCGGGGTAGTTGCCACAGAATGGTCACCTCTCCCAAACTCTGTGGAGCGTCCGAGCTAGTATCACCGATGCCCTGCCAGTGGATTCGGGCAGGAACCCCGAGGGGTACATGCGGCCGACGTGGCTCCGCCTCCCCGCGGCAGTGCTTGCAGGCGGGGGCACAGGCCTGTATTACTATGCGTCGGAACGCTCACGACCGACGCTCTTTCGGGCGTCCGTCGAACTGCCTGTTGGCACGCTCGTCCGCGTCCGCGTCGGCCTCGGGATCGGCCGTCGCGCCGTCGACAACGAGCCGGACACCGGCCTGGTAGTCGGTGTCGACGGTGACGATCCAGCCGTGGACGCGGGCGAACGTCCGGACGTTCGGGAGCTTCATTCCCGACTCGGCGTCGGGGACCGACTCGCCGAACTCAAGGTATCCCCTGGCGTCGTCGCCCGGCGGTTCGCCGTCGTCGGTGACTGCGAACCCGCCGTCAAGCATCTCGACAGTGACGGTGTCGGCGCCGTTGAGTCGGGCGAACTCGAAGGCGTTGGTGAAAAGCTCCTGGAGGCGGGCGGGGTCGGCCTCGATTGTCCCGTCGGTCTCGATTTCGATCTCCATCTCGCCGGTGTCGGTCTGCCGCCAGGCGTGCTCGGCGACCTTGCTCACGGTGATCGGCTGGAGGCATTCGACCGTCTGACCGTAGCGGGCGAGGGTCGTGAAGTCGTCGACGCGGTCGGCGAGCCGGTCGTTGGCCTCCAGCGCGGACTCGACAGACTCGTGCTCGACGGTCCCCTCCTCGAGGCGGTCGGTCACGACTGCCAGCCGCCAGTCGACGATCTGGAGCATGTTCCGGAGCTCGTGGGCCAGCGCGTTTGCGAAGCCCTCGAGCTGGGTGTTGTGCCGGTCGAGCTCACGGCGACGCTCCTCGGCGGCCGTCACGTCCGAAAACAGCACGACGACCCCCTCCGAGTTGCCCAGCGTCACGGCACTCGTCGAGACGAAGTAGTAGCGTGTCCCGCCATCCACATCGTGCTCGATGATCTGATCGCCGTCAGCCACGGCGTCGGCGACTCTCGGGAGCCTGTCTGCCAGCTGCTCGCCGACCGCCCCCTCCAGCGCCGGGAACGTCTCGACTGTGGCGGGCGTGTAGTCCCGGATCCGGTGCTCGTCGTCGAGGAAGATGACTGTGTCGTCCTCCCCGGTCGACTGGACGGCGAGGAAGCGCCGCTCGTAGACGAACAGAACGCCGATGACGAACACCGCAACGCCCAGCGGCGCGTAGATCATGTCGACCAGGAACGAACTCGTGTACGCGATCAGGTCGAACACGATCGGCAGCGCGAGCAGTACTGTCAGAATGCCGAGCGGGCGGGTGTCGTAGCCCGAATCGAGGTACTGCTCGAACAGCACGAAGATGCCGACGGCCGCGAGTGTGTACGACAGCCCCGTGACCGTCCAGTGGAACACCTCGAGCTCGATTGCGAGGTGGGCGAACGGTTCGCTCACCTCTCGGGTCGTGAAGTAGAGCCTGTGGATCGGGTTGGTGAGTTTGACCGCGATGACGGTAAGAAACGTTGCGGCGCTCAGCCGTCGTAACGTCGCGTTCCGGTGGTAACTCCGGCCGGCGTAGGCCGAGCAGAAGTACAGCCACGCCCAGACCGTCGCGAAGCCCAGCACGAGTCCCCCCGTGTACAGCGGCTCCCGGAACGGCTCAGGAAACGTAAAGAAGCCGAACTTCAGCAGCGCCCAGCCGCCGGTCGTCCAGAGCAGCCCCACGAGCCCGCGCCGGACGTCGTCCGCCTCGATCTCGCGGGCGCGACTGATCGAGACCAGGCAGGCCAGCCCAGCAACGCCGAACACCGTCGGGTAGCTAACC
>PXQK01000183.1:2658-4041 GCA_003022085.1 Halobacteriales archaeon QH_10_65_19
GGTCGAACGCTCGCGGGTGACGTAACGCCCATCGTACTCTGCCCCAGGGGTGCCTGCCTCGATGTGGAGCTCCCGGCTGTCCGTCAGCCGGACGTCGATACCGTCGGGCTCTCGCCCCGGCAGATCCACGGCCACGACGATTTCGTCGTCCCCGTCGATCACGTCGACGGCCAGTCCACGGGTGCTCGGGCCCCCGAACTGTGCGAACTCGTCGACCAGCTGTTCGATCTCGCTGAACGGATCGGGACGGTCCGTCATGTGTGCCAGTACTCGCCGCGGAGTAAAATGCTGTGGGGACAGTCACACGTGGTCGCGGGGCATCAGGTCGTCGAAAGGCTGGTCGGCGAGCCAGTCACAGAGGTAGCCACCCCGGTCGGCCACCCCGCGGGCAAACGCCTCTGCGATCATGTGGTCTGTCCCCTCGGGCAGGTGCGGGCCGTGCTGTTCGGTCGACCCGACCGGAACCAGCGCTAGAGACTCTGTCTCGAAGTACTCGCCCAGCGCCGGCCACGTCTCGTCTGCCAGGTGCATTAGCCCCCGATAGGGCGGCTGATCCCAATAGCGTGTCGATGGCTGTGGGGCGTTCGAGGTGGCCCGGCTAGAGGAAAAGTAGGGGAGCGCAGCGTCCACAGTTCAGGATCGTCCGGGTTGGAGGGCCGAAGCGGGTCGGCGCAGATGCTACTATGGACCGGTGTGTAAAGTAACCGCCGAAGACTCAAAGACGGATTTGAGCCATCGAAATCGCTCCCTCAGACAGTCACCAGCGACGCTGCGGGCACGAGAGGGTCTCTGTGTCATAGGTACCGGCACATCCCACCGGTATCCGACCACAGAGGAACGTCGCACACGACAGTGTTGAGTGATGAGCGACGCCGAACAACCAACACACACAGAGGCGCACGAGCACCACGACCACAACCAGCACGACATCGAGGGTCCGGGGTACGCGACCCCCCAGGCGGCCATCGAGGAGGCCGAGCGCGAACAGACAGCCTACGTGATGGGGTTGCACGTCGGCCAGGACGTCGACACGCCGGACTTCCTGGCGGTTGTCGACGTCGATCCCGAGTCCGACACGTACAGCGAGATCGTCGAGCGCGTCCAGATGCCGAACAAGGGCGACGAACTCCACCACTTCGGGTGGAATGCCTGTTCCTCGTCGTGTCACATCGGCGGGCTGGAGCGCCGGCACCTCGTGATCCCGGGCCAGCGCTCCTCCCGGATCCACATCGTCGACACGAAAGAGCGGCGCGATCCCGAGATCACCGAAGTCATCGAACCCGAGGAGGTGTACGAGCAGGACCTCTCGGCCCCCCACACGGTCCACTGTATCCCCGACGGCGAGATCCTCATCTCGATGCTGGGCGACGCGGACGGCGAGCT
>PXQK01000184.1 GCA_003022085.1 Halobacteriales archaeon QH_10_65_19
TCGAGTACGTGCAGTCGAACTTCGCCGCGGAGAGCAGTGACCGCGAGGTCGCACAGGTCGTCGTCCAGGAGGAGAACGTCTTCGAGAAAGAGACGCTGATCCGGACGCTCGAACTGCAGCAGTTGATCCGATCCCCCCCGTCGGTGGAACCGACCCTCGCCGAGGAGCGAGAGACCGCCGGCATCGCGAACGTTCTCGCGACGGCAGCCTACCGGTACCGACACGGTGACGACGCGGAGCCGACGCTAGACGAGCAGGTCGCGACGCTCGACGGACTATCCCAGCAGGAGGTCGACTTGCTGGTCGAGCAACTGCTCGGTAACAAGGGCGGCAGTTCCGAGGCGCTTGCGTTCCTCCCGGAGGGATACGAGCCCGGTTTGCCCCACGCTTCCGCAACGATGATCGTCGTGTTCCAGACCGTCGACGAGGAGTATCCCGGCTCTGCCGCGCCGGAGTACGTGGTCGAGTCACACCTCGCAATCCAGAGCCTCGGCGAGGAGAGCGAACTCGACACCCTCGTCGTCGGGAACGGGATCTTCACCGACGAAGAACAGCGTGCACTCGACGATACGATGTCGCTGATCGGCCCGGTCGCCCTGGTGCTCGTTGTGCTCGTGCTGGCGCTGGCCTACCGCGACGTTCTCGATGTCCTGCTCGGCCTCGCCGGGATCGTGCTCGTCCAGCTGTGGACCTTCGGCACGCTCGGCTGGCTCGGGATCCCGTTCAACCCGATCCTCGTGGCGGTCCCGGTCCTGCTCATCGGCCTCTCGATCGATTACTGTATCCACGTGTTCATGCGGTACCGTGAGTCACGTGATAGCGACGGCCATCGATCCGGAATCGACGGAGCGATGCGTGCCGGACTCGCGGGCATCGGCGTCGCACTGGTCTGGGTGACTGTCACGACCTCGGTCGGCTTCCTCTCGAACCTCGCGAGCCCGGTCGGACCGATCCGTGACCTCGGGCTGGTCGCGGCCATCGGCATCGTCGGCTCCTTCGTCGTGTTCGTTCTGCTGGTGCCGCCGCTGAAAGTCGAACTCGACACACAGCTCGAACGGTTCGGACTCGACCGCCGGAATCCGCCGATCGGAACCGGCGGCGGACGGATCGGGGAACTCCTGAGTGTCGGCGCGACTGCGGCCCAGAGGGCGCCGGTCGTCGTCGTCCTGGTGGTCCTCGCTGTCACCGCGCTCACGACGGTCGCGGCTGCGAACGTGAGTACCTCGTGGGGTCCCGAGGAGAACATGGTCGATGGTGCGCCGGGATGGGCCGACAACCTCCCCGCGGCTCTCCAGCCCGGAGAGTACCAGGCCCGGGACGACCTGGAGTACGTCGAGGACAACTTCCTCCGGCACGGCTCGGAGATAGAGATCCTGGTCCGGGGTGACGTTACTGATCCGGCGACGCTCCAGCGCGTCGCCAGCGCGCGCGTGGAGGCAACTCGCCAGGAGTCCGTCGCGAAACTGGCCGGCGGCGAGGTCAGATCGACCGATCCGCTCACCAGTATGGAGCAGGTGGCCACGGAGGACGAGGCGTTCGCAGCGCAGTTCGAGTCGGCAGACCGGACCGGGAACGGCGTTCCCGACACCGATATCGAAGCGCTGTACGATAGCCTCTTCGAAATCGCCCCCGACCGGGCCGGCGAGGTCCTCCACCGCGAGGAAGGCGAGTACGTCGCAGTCCGCATGTCGATCTCCGCCGATCCGGAGGCGGCCGGCAGCGAGGTTGACGAGGGGGCGACTCTGATCGCCGAGAAGTTAGCGGCCGACGGCGTGACCGTCTCGACGACCGGCGGGCCGGTCATCGGTCACGTCGTCCAGCAGAAGATGCTCGACACGCTACTCACGAGTTTCGCGCTCACGCTCGGCGCCGTGCTTGTCGTCCTGGTGGTCGTCTTCCGCGTCGTCCACGGGAGCGCAACGCTCGGTGTCGTCACGCTCTTGCCCGTCACCGCCGCAGTGAGCTGGATCATCGGGACGATGTACCTGCTCGGCTACCCGCTCTCGATCCTGAACACGATCATCGCAAGTCTCACTATCGGAATCGGCATCGACTACAGTATCCACGTGACCGAGCGGTTCCGGGCCGAACTGGCGCGGTCGAGGGAGATCGAGAGCGCAGTCGCCACGACGGTCCGCGGGACCGGCGGCGCGTTACTCGGCAGTGCGGCGACGACTGCCGTCGTCGCGCTGGCCATCCACCCGCCGCTCCAGCAGTTCGGGGCCATCACCGCAATCATGATCGGGTACGCCTTCCTCGGTGCTGTCCTCGTCTTGCCCAGCCTGCTTGTCCTCTGGGCCCGATACCGGGACCGTGATCCCCTCGGGATCGGTCTGGATATCTATGGAACGGGTCGTCCATGAATAAAGGCAGACGGTTCTCGACCACATGACGTCAGCCGGTAAGCATTGTCAAGACGGCTCGTCGAACCGCTCTGTCGCGTAGTGTATGACACCAGCATGTGGGATGCAAAAACACGAGGCCGAAGAGTTTTAACGGATCTGTCGCGTACTCCAGGGTGTATTATGCAGCACGTGAAGGTTCCCGACGACCGCATCGGGGTTCTCATCGGTCGGGGCGGCGAGACGATGCGCGAGATCGAGGAGCGCGCGGAGGTCCGGCTAGATATCGACTCCGAGTCGGGCAACGTCCGCATCGAGACAGTCGGCGATCCGGTCACCGCCCTGAAAGGGCCCGACATAGTCAAGGCGATCGGGCGCGGGTTCGCACCTGAGGACGCCCTGGAGCTGCTGGAAGACGAGATGATGATGTTCGACGTGATCGACATCGATGCCGCGGCGCGCAACAGGAACGACCTGCGGCGACAGAAGGGGCGGCTCATCGGTGAGGACGGCCGTACCCGGGAGCTGATGGAGGAGCTCACCGGCGCGTCCGTGGCGATCTACGGCTCGACGCTGGGCGTCATCGGCGGCCCCCGCCAGGTCGAGGCGGTCCGGGAGGCCGCGGAGATGCTGCTCGACGGCGCTCCACACGGCTCCGTCTACTCGTTTCTCGAACGCAAACGCAACGAGCTGAAACACAAAGGCATGGAGTACCACCCCTACCACGGGTAACGCGCTCCGGAGTGGGCGCTCCGGGTGCGGCCGACGCTCCCGCGACACGCTGTACAGGGGCCGATCGGGAACCGCCACCGCTGCCGGGTGCCGACCGATTTAAGCGGATTCCCGCCGTCAGGACGGACAGTCACGCATGAGCGACAACTACCGGTGGGAGGGAGGATCGCCCTGGCTGTTCCTGGTCGGGTTACTGCTCTTCCTGGGCTCGGGACTGCTGTTCTTCACCGACCTGATCCGTGGCGTGGACGTGCTCCGGGGCATCGCCGCCAACGCCGTCGGCGCCGCCCTCCTGATGGCGTGGGCCGCCTACGACACGCTGTTCGACCCCAACTCGGAGGTGGCGACGCGGGGCGGTGCCGCCGGAACGGCACTGCTGCTCTACGGGCTGTACCTGCTGGTAGCGGGCGTCGTCGTCGTCACGACAGGGCTCCTGTTCCACGAGTACACTGCGCTCGGGCCGTGGTATCTCGGCCTCGCCGTCGTCGCTGTCGTCGTCGGATTCGTCGTCTTCCCGACAGAAGCAGTTGTCGAGCAGAACCGGAACGCGGGGGACGGCGAGGCTGGAGGCGAGGACCAGGATGGAGACGAGGACAGAGACAGCAACGGAGAACGCGGCGGCGCGGCAGCGGCGACCAGCGACGACAGCTAGCGATCGATAACCCCGAGACTAAGGCGGCCTGTCCCGGTCGGAAAGACGGATCCCTCAATCTTTATACAGCCAGCGTCCAATAACCGAAGCGATGACAGAATCCGAAGAGGAGGGCATCGCCGACCTGCCGCCGAGCGCGAAACTCGTGTACAAGGTCCTGGAGTACAACGGACCGCTGACGCAGAAAGGGATCGTTCAGGAGTCGATGCTGTCCGCCCGGACGGTCCGGTACGCGCTCGAACGGCTCGACGAAATCGGCGTCGTCGAGGAGGACGTCTACTTCGCAGACGCGAGACAGAACCTCTACGAGATCACCGGCGACGTCGCCGAAGCGGAAGCCGCCCCCTCGGATTAACTGTCTCTTCACGGGATTCTCGTCGCGCTCGACGAGGTGTCTGATCTAGCGCTACAATTCCCCCGCGTACCCGGCCCGCGACCGCGAGCCTTTTTGACCTGCCTGCAGTACGGGACAGGTATGCAGACACTCACGCTGGGGCCGGCCGGAACCTACTCCCACCGGGCGGCGGGCGCGGTTGCGGACGAGGGGTCGATCGGCTTCTCCGAGTCGGTAGCGGCCATCGTCGAGTCGGTGGCGGAGGGCGACGCCGACCGCGGTGTCGTTCCCGTCGAGAACAGCATCGAGGGCTCGGTCACCGAGGCGCTCGACGCCTTCGCCGAGTACGAAGTTGCGGTCCTCAGGGAAGTGGTGACGCCGATCAGACACGCGCTGCTCGCCAAGGGGGAGGAGTTCGGGACGGTTGCCAGCCACGCGCAGGCGCTCGCGCAATGTCGGTCGTACATCGAGGCCAGCCACCCCGACGTGTCCCTCGAAGCGGTCGCGAGCACTGCTCGCGGCGTCGAGCGGGCGCGGGACGACGCGGGCGTGGCCGCCATCGGCCACCCGGCGAACGCCGACGACACCCTCGACGTGCTGGCCGAGGATATCCAGGATCATCGTCTACCCGAACCGGGACTACCCGGGGCTGTTGCTGGAACTGCTCGAACCGTTCGCCGAGCAGAACATCAACCTCACGCGCGTCGAGTCCCGGCCCAGCGGGGAACGGCTCGGCGACTACGTCTTCCACGTCGACATGGCGGCGGGACTCTACGAGGACCGGACCGCCGACGCGCTCGCGACCGTCGAGGAGACCGCACGGGAGGGGTGGGTCCGGCGTCTGGGCTCCTACGACACCGAGACGGTCGTCGAATGAACGGTTGTTTGTGTATACACCCGGACGTGACTCTGTTATACTGGTGGCTGTAATTCTTTTACTCACCAGTCTCTGCTAGACAGCCAGACGTGACTCCGTCCAGTGCTAGGACAGTTCATCGGCTGTGTCATGGCCCGAACAACAGGAGTTGGGACGGCATGGCGTAACTGAATCACGTCTGGCTGTCTATCTACGGAGACAGACCCGTTCCGCCTGGATTCTCAATTCGAGTGTTCACGTACGTACAGCCACCAGTATCAGT
>PXQK01000185.1 GCA_003022085.1 Halobacteriales archaeon QH_10_65_19
CGAAGAGGCTTTCACCAGCGTCAGCCGTGGTTGTGTTCTCCCACGAATCGCGGCCAGCTGTTGCCGTCTGGAGCTTCGAACTCGGCTTTGGATTGACCTCTAAAACCGAGCCGATCAGCCGTGCGGGGATCTCGTCGTTCGATTCGATTCCGAGTTGGTCCCGAATCTCTTTTGGAAGCGTGACTCTTCCTCTATCATCGACTTTCAGCGTGATTTCTTCCCCGGAAATCACCTCGACCGAATTATATATCGCGTTATGAGATTTATGACTGGCGGTGGCGGAACGCGCTGGTCTTATACGAGTCGGGCGATTATGCGGCAGTGATGGTCGAGAACGTCGCGAGCGAGATGGCGGAGCTGGAGCCCGAAGATTTCTACCTCCTCTCGGGGCTGGAGCAGGGGATGCGGTTCTCGGAGTGGGTCGCCCGCGAGAAGCTCCCGGAGTTCGCACGCCTGACAGAGGAAGACGTCGTGTACCGGCTGGACCGGTGCGAGACGCGGGGGCTGATCGAGCGCAAAACCATCCAGTACGTGGGGTTCCGGCTCACCTTCGAGGGGTACGACGCGCTCGCGTTGCACACCTTCGCGGAGCGCGAAACCATCGAGGGCGTCGGTGCGCCGCTGGGCGTCGGCAAGGAGAGCGACGTCTACGAGGTCCGCTCGTACAAACCGCTGGCGCTGAAGTTCCACCGGGAGGGGTACACCGAGTTCCGCGAGGTGAACCGGGAACGGGAGTACACCGCCGACCGCGAGCACGTCTCCTGGCTGTACACCGCCCGAAAGGCTGCCGAACGGGAGTACGAGACGCTCGAAGCGCTCTATTCCACCGTTTCGGTTCCGCAGCCGATCGATCACAACCGCCACGCCCTCATAATGGAGCGGATCGACGGCGTCGAACTCGCCCGGTCGAGGCTGGAGGCGGGGCAGATACTGCCGGTGCTGGACCTGATCCTCGAAGAGATGGCGCTGGCCTACGCCGAGGGGTACGTCCACGCCGACATGAGCGAGTACAACATCTTCGTCAACAGCGAGGGTGTGACGGTGTTCGACTGGCCCCAGGCAGTCCCCGTCGGCCACGAGAACAGCGACGACCTGCTGAAACGCGACGTCGAGAACACCGTCGGCTACTTCCAGCGCAAGTACCCCAGCACGGTCGAAACTGTCGACACCGACGCCCTCGCCGGGGCAGTCTCGTCGGATTCGTTCGAGTCGGTCCGCGAATTCTTCGAACTGTAGTCGCTCGGCCTCTCTCGCGGCCGATCTGTGTTTTCGGCGGTGTCCTTGCTCAGCGGACGATAAACCGGTTCTTGCTATAGAGAACCACCCATCCCGAGGTCGTCGAAAAGAGGGAAAAACAGCGATTCTACTGAGTGTTGCCACTCACTGAGCAGATCATCGGTTGTGGGTTCGTAGGGTCGTGCGTGATTATTTTCGGCATTGCTCTGAAATATCGGTGGGAGAGAATCCGAGACGCCCAATCTGCTCCAGCCGGGCGGTACAGAGTCACGCACGGCCGTATCAGGTCCAGTTGAGGTCGCTGGCGTAGTGGAACGCCCGATGCTCCCGTTGTGGATCGACGACAGTCAGCGAGAACCAGTCGTTATCGAGCAGAGTGGTCAACTCCTGGTGGTCCAAAAGAATGTCAGTGACACGCTCGACAGGCGCGTGGATGACCGTCGAGAGACGGAGCGGCCGGTGGTAATGTTCGTCGTCGGCGCTCATCAGGGACTGGAGCGGGAGGCCAGTCATAGGAGTGAAGAAACGACCGGCCGTCCAGGTCGAGCCCGTCGGTGAGCGCCCGCGGACCGACGATAAACGCTGCGTTCCCGGCCAGCCCCCACTCGGGGCGCGTCTCCGCCCAGTCGGCCGCACGGCGCTCGGTCTCGCGGATGCCCGATCTGCCGTCAGCACCCATGTCTCCGGCACGCTCAGCAGTTGCGCCGGCACGGGCCTCTGTGAGGTCTGCACGGAGCTGCTCGACGTCTGCCTCGTGGGTTTCGGGCACGTCGTCAGCGTACAGCTCCACCTCGTCGGTCGTCGTGTTGTGTTCGCCGGCGACGAAGACGGTATCCTCGAGAACCTCGATCCCGCGGTCCCGGAGCTCCGTTCTAACCGCGTCGTCGTTACAGATGGTTGCGAGGACGCGAGCGCTCGGACCGCCGGGATTGCCGGCGCACGCGCCACAGTCGAGACTCGAATCGAACGGGTTGTTCGCCGTCTGACTGGCGTGGCCGGCGAAGACGACGATGCGGGCGAACTGGTCCCAGCCCATGAGTTCGAAGGCTGCCGCGGCGTATTCGACCTTCTCGTCGAGAGTGAGACCCTCGGGGAGTTCGGCCGCCGAATCCGGGCTGTGGTCGACCGCCGGCTCGCAGAACTCGTGGTCGTCGGGAACGCGTTCGTCGGTGGCGTCGAGGATGTCGTAAACCCGTGTCGGGAGAAGTGTACGGGCCGTCAAGACAGTTCCGTACCCCGCGCCGGCACTCTCGACGAAACTGAACGCGGTGGCGGCGTTGTTCCTGAGTGCGTCCACGACGTCCCTGCCGGCGGCGAAAACGTTCGACCAGTGGTCGTGGCGGTCCCGCGCGTGGTCGTACTCGCCGATCGGACGGTCGGCGATCCGGTGTGCGGCGTCGAGGATGGGCGGGCAGGCGTCGACGGTCACGTCGGTGTCGTAACCCTCGTAGCGCATCGGAATCCCGAAGAAGCCGGCGTAGCCGTGCGTCTCGTAATCTCCGGCGGCCTCGACGTGGTGGCGGATGATCTCCGAGCGCGTGTCGATACAGAACACGAGCTGTGCGTCCGGCCGGCCGTCCCTGTCGGCAGTCTCGCAAGCGGCACTCGCGTCGGTCACCGCCTCGACCAGCTGCCGGCGGTACGTCGCCTCCCAGGCGGACAGCCAGACCCCGGGGAGGGGTACTTGTCCGCTGTCGGTTCCGGCGTCACGGTCGTCGCGGTCCCCGACACCGCTCCCGGCGTTGTCGTCGGTACGGGCCGCGTCCGCTGCGTTCCTCGGCGGCGCAATCGGCGCGTCGAGCAGGTCGGTCAGGGCCAGCCGGACCGCCAGGTAGCCGGCCAGCGTGATCGGGTGGGCCGACTGCCAGGCGCCGCTGTCGGAGACACGCTGTCTAATAAAGCCGGTCCAACCCGGGAGCGCGGCCAGGTGGTGCTCGAAGACCGCCGGCCACTCCGCCGCAGGGTGATCGGCGAGCAGCTCCTCGATGGCCGCGGCGGGGTCCTCGGGCAGGTCGGCCAGCCGCTCGCGGTCGGGAATCTCGCGGTCGTGGCGGGCCACTGACCGGACGGCAGCGTAGAACCCGCGCTCGCGGTCGGGCATCGGCCAGTGAGCCGTGCCCTGGCCCAGGAAGGCCTCGAGCCACTTCGTCAGCAGCTGGTTAACCCGATCTGTGGGCGTCTCACCGTCTGTCCCGGCGGATCCGCTGCCGGTCGTCCCGTCGCGTTCCGCCGCGGCCATCCGGTCGAGCAGGGTCTCGGGGTCGGCCTCGTAGCCGTGATCGGCCAGTGCCGATTCGAGAACGTCGGCGTCGATCTGCCCGTTCGCCCACGCCCGGCGGAAGGCGTCGGCGCTCGGGTACCCGGTCGCAGCGAACAGCCGCTCGCCCTCGCGGACGGCCTCGTGGAACGGCCGGTCCTCGAACCCGGAAAGGGGGTTGGCAGTCATGAACGAGTGGAGCGGCCAGACCGGGCCGACGGCGTCGGCAGCCCGTTCGATGCTGTCACGAACGTCGATATCAGTACTCATTGTACTCCTCCGTCGAGGTCAGCAGAGTTCCGGACGGTGCCCGCGTAGCGTTCACGAGCGCCACGTAGAGGCGGTCGCTGGAGCGGTAGACGCCGGTCTCGATGGCGACGTACGGCGCGACGCCCAAGCACGACCACGGTCGCGTGCATCGTCGTCAGCACGACCAGGCCGGTCAGCAGGAGACCAGCGTCGAGGCCGGTCCCCTTGCCAGTGAGCCCGGCGAACAGGGCCCCGCCGGCAAGCGCGGTCAGTGTGGTCACAATCAGTCCGACAGGGGTCGTCCAGGTCGTCGCGTGTGTCGTCTCGGCGGGGCTCGTGTGCTCGATCTCCTCGCCAGCGGAGAGAAACAGGTAGGCCTTGTAGAACCCGTGGAGCACGAGGTGTGTGATTGCAGCCCCAAAGAAGCCGAGGCCAGCCTGCATGATCATGAAGCCCATCTGACCAACCGTCGAGCAGCCCAGCCGGGTCTTAGTGTCGACCTGGACCGACTTCAGCAGTTTCCCCAGCAGAGCGCTTGTCGCGCCGACACCCACGACCACGAGCATGATTGTGGGATCGACAGTGACGACCGGCGCGAAGCGCACCAGCAGAATCCCGCCAGCGTTGACGAAGCCTGCGTGCATCAGCGCCGAGGCCGGCGTCGGTGCCGTCATCGACGAGAGCAGCCACGCCTGGAACGGGACGAGCGCCGACTGGACCATCGCCGCCAGCAGGAGCGCCCCAGCGGCGAACAGCACGACCGGTGACGGGAGCGTCCCGACAGCCGACGCGACGCCGGAGGCAGTCGCCGTTCCGGTGTGCCACCACAGCGTTGTGAGGACGATCCCGAGCAGTGCGCTGCTCGCGAGGAAGTACCGACGTGCGAACGTCGCTGCGGCCCGGGCCTGGGGCCATCCCTGGACGTGACCGATCAGGTCGGCCATCACGAGCCCCATCGCGAGCCACGCAATCCCGAACAGGACGAGGTTGTCGGCTGCAACCAGCACCATCACGAACAGCGTGAAGCCGAACACGCGCCCGAAGAACCGGTCGACGGTTCGGCTTCCGGCCATGTAGCGCCGCGAGTAGCTGTGGACGATGCCACTGAAGAACGTGACTGCTACCCACATCACGACGGTCAGTCCGTCGACGACCACCAGCCCGGCCAGTTCTACGGGGTCGCCGTGCTGGAATTGTGCAGCCAGCGCACCGACACTCACCGCCCACAGGAGCCACACGAGCCGCGTCAGCACCGCCGGCACGCGCGATTCCGCGCCTGTCGGCGATGGAAGCTGTCCCACTGTCGTTGCCTGTTTTGTTCCGTCCATCGTTTGATCTGTCTGCGACCGACCGACGAAGGGTCCCGCCGAGCGACGCGACCACGGTCGTCGGTCGTCTCTGTCCGACAGTACGAACAGTGCGGCTATTAAATTTGTCTATATTACCAAATCGTTCTTGAAAAACAGATTATAGAACGTTATGATCACACTCTGGTGAGCAACGCGGACTGTTCCGGGCCGGCGGGCGGCGCTCGCAGTTCTCGACAGCAACTCGGGCAGTCCGGCTGCTCGCTCGACACGAGACAGACGGTTGTCAGGCGCGCGACACGAGACAGACGGTTGTCAGGCGCGCGACACGAGACAGACTGAGCACTTCGTCGGCGACCGTGAGCCCTATCTCGAGGAGTTGCTGTGCGACCGGCGTGATGTCGCTGTCCGACTCACCGACAGCCGTTACGAGGAGGTTCTGTTCGCCGGTGACGAGCTCCTGGACCGATACGACGCCGTCGATCTCCAGGATCCCCGGGACGAGGTCGCCGCGTTCGGGGATCGACGCGGTGCAGTACAGCAACATCCGGAGCGGGTAACCCGACTTCTGATAGTCGACCTCGGCGCTATACCCCTTGATAACGCCGTCGGATTCGAGGCGCTGGATGCGCTTGCGGACGGTACTGTCGGAGGTACTCGTTCGTTCTGCAATATCCCCGGACGACGTGTTCCGGGCGTCCTCCTGTAACGCATACAGGATTGCGCTGTCTACGTCGTCTATGGTATCGTCACTCATATCAGTACAGTCACAGCAAAGCTACTTTATCTTGTACGTTGTTCGGCCGTTCCGCCGGGTCCGGCCGTGTCGCGGGTTCGAGAGACGTCCCTGCCCTAGTGATCCAGGAAAGAAATTGAGGAAATT
>PXQK01000186.1 GCA_003022085.1 Halobacteriales archaeon QH_10_65_19
CCGTACGGCGGCGGCAGCGACCCTGGGGACGACCCGCCGCCACTCCCTGGCCAGGACAACCCGCCACAGGACCTCAACGGCGACGGCCTCTACCGCGACATCAACGGCGACGATCAGTTCACGATTGCGGACGTCCAGGTGTTTTTCATCCACCGCGACTCCGACGTCGTCCAGGACAATGCCGAGGGTTTCAACTTCGACGAGACCGACCCACCGGCGGTCTCTATCGGCGATGTCCAGGCGCTGTTTCTGGACTTCACTAACGGTGTCGACGGAATCAACGCCGACCGGATCCGCAACGACTCTCTCGGGAACCTGGGCGATCCCGACTCCGCCGCCGACATCGACGTGCGGTCGCTGTTTGGCGGCGAGTGACCTGCCCACGGCAGCCAGGGGCCAGGTTTTTATACTCGTCTAGATTACGTAACGTAAATGGACTCTGCCGAGTTTCTAGATCTCCTGGGGAACGCCAACCGACGGCGGATCCTCCGGCTGCTCTCCCGACGGCCCTGTTACGTGACGGAGATCAGCGAGTACCTCGGTGTGAGCCCGAAAGCGGTGATCGATCACCTGCGGAAGCTGGAGGACGCGGGACTTGTCGAGAGCCGGACCGACGACAGGCGGCGCAAGTACTTCTCGATCTCCCGACACGTCAGGCTCGAGGTGACGGTGTCGCCGTACGAGTTCGGCACGAAGAGCGCGTACCCCGCGAACTCGGGGCTCGACATGACGTCCTGTCGCCAGATCAGCATCGAACTCGACGGCGACGGTGGGCTCGACGGAGCAAAAGCGGAGGACGACAGTGAGGGGCCGGACGGGGAGGAAATCGCAGCGCTCGCGGGGCGGCTCGACAGCTTCGAAACCCTGGAGCGGGAGCTCTCGCTGGCACAGCGGTGGGCACAGGGCCGCATCACGGCGCTGCGGGAGGCATTGGCCAACCGGATCGAACACAGCGATCCGCGGCTCATCTCCGAGGTGCTGGTCGCCGTGGCGGCCGGGGCGAGCCAGGTCGAGGCGATCAGCCGCGAGGCCGAGGTCCCGCCACGCGTCGTCGAGGACGTACTGGAGGAACTCGCCAATAGCGGTATCGTCGAGCGCGACGGCCGGGACTGGTCGCTCGTCACATAGCAGGAATCAGAGCTGCGGGACCTCCAGTATCCGGGGGTCATACGGTCATGCGTGATTATTTTGGGCACCGGGTCCCACTATCGGCGGTTTCGCGGGCTGAAACACCCAACGCGCGACTCTATAGCGTCGTCGGGCCAAGCCCGACTGCCTGGGAGACGTAGTCTCCCTCTGGTACAGAGTCACGCACGACCGTATCAGGGACCCGGCTCGGCGTCCAGGTCCTCGGTGAGCCCCTTGCGCAGGTCCCGGCCGAAGTAGTGGCCGGTCGCGGCCACGAGGACGCCGAGGAGCGCGCCGACGATCACGACCGGGATGCCGGGACCGACCAGCGTCAGCACGAGGTTCCCCAGAAACGCCCACACGCCGGCGACGAGGCCGCCGGCGAGGCTCATCTCCAGGTAGCGGTGCTCGCTCGCGACGGTGCCGTAGAGAAACGCCGCGACGAAGATACCGAGTGCGTTCCCCACCATTCCCAGCGGGAGCAACCCCCCGAGGAGGAGGGCCCCGCCGAGGGTGAGGACGAGTGAGACGATCAGCCCCCGCGAGGAGCCAAGCGTCCCGAGTTTGTTCCGGAGCCACCCACTGATGCCGCCGCCGTCGTCCGCAGCCTCCTCTGTGGGATCGTCAATCCCGGCACTCACGTCGACACCGACATCCCGCTGGATCTGTGATTCGCGCTCGCTCATACCCCGGGCTACGAGGCCCAGCGGTATTGGTCTTTCTCCGTAATGGTTTTGCCGCGGAACCGACAATGGAGGCGTATGAGCGGCGAGCCAAGTGACGAGGAACTCGAGCGACTCCGGGAACAGAAACGAGAACAGCTCAAAGAGCAGATGGACGAGGGCGATGACGACGCCAGGGAGGCACAGCGCCAGCAGGCCGAGGCCCAAAAGAAGGCGGTCCTGCGCCAGCACCTGACCGACGGCGCGCGCAAGCGGCTCAACACGGTCAAGATGTCGAAGCCACAGGTCGGCGAGAAGGTCGAACAGCAGGTCGTCGCGCTGGCACAGAGCGGGCGCATCCAGGACAAGATCGACGAAGAGAAGATGAAGGCCCTGCTCCAGGAGATCACGCCGGACTCGAAGAGCTTCGACATCAGGCGCCGGTAGACGGATGGAGGTCGGGCTGCTCTACAGCGGCGGCAGAGACTCGACGCTCGCTGCACTCCTTCTGGAGCGGTTCTGTGACGTCACGCCGCTGTGTGGGACCTTCGGCCTGCCCGCCCGTCGGCTCGATCTCGACCCTGCGGTCGCCCGCGAGGCCGCCGACCGGATCGTCGCGGACGGGTTTTCCCGCAACGGCATCCAGCAGGTCCAGGAACACGCACTGGAACGGGCGGCCAAACGCCGGGTCGACGCCGTGGTCACCCCCGCGCTGACCGTCGAGTCGGGCCCGTCCGCCGAGGTGCAGAAAGGCGACTACGAGACCGAACTCCGGGCGCTCATCGCGGCGGAGCACGGCGCTGTACCCGTTGCCCCGTCGGGTTCGTCCTGATACGGTCGTGCGTGACTCTGTACCGCCGGCCCGTCACAGATACCCAGTTTCGGGGGCTGAGACGCCGATATATGGTGCACTGCTCGAAAATAATCACACACGACCGTATGACAGGGTCGTGCGTGTGGGACACGATACGCTATTAACCTGCGGGGCTGAACGCTCGGGTATGTCGATCGAGCGGCACGAGAACGTCTCCGTCATCACCCACTCGCTGGCACAGCACACTCTGACCGACCTCCGGAGCGTCAACACCGAGCAGGTGGCCTTCCGGAAGGGGCTCGTCCGTCTCGGGCGCGTCTGTGGGTACGAGATTATCGACAGCCGGATGCCGACCGACTCCGTGCCGGTACAGACGCCGCTGACAGAGACGACCGGCGAGCGCGTCAGCGGGCTAGACGATGTCGTCATCGTCAACGTCCTGCGGGCCGCGACGCCGTTCGTCGAGGGGCTGTTGAAGGCGTTCCCGGCCGCCCGCCAGGGCGTGATCTCCGCCAGCCGCGACGAGTCCGCCGGGATGAACGAGGACGGGAGCTTCCCCATCTCCGTGGAGTACGTCAAACTCCCGGAGATCCGGGCCGAGGACACCGTGATCGTCGCCGACCCAATGCTCGCGACCGGCAGCACGATGGCGACCGTACTGGCCACCGTGCTCGATGGGTCACCCGAGCCGGAGATGCTCGTCGTGCTCTCGGCGGTGAGTGCCAAACCGGGGCTGGAGCGGGTCGGGGAGGCCGCCCCGGGCGCCGAACTGGTGACCGTCAGCGTCGACGATCACCTCGACGACGACGGCTACATCGTGCCCGGCCTCGGCGACGCCGGCGACCGCGCCTTCCGGACAGGCTGATACTGATTGTTGTGACCGTATACCGGGTCGACCGCATGCAGTCCTGCGGTTGATCCCGTACCGACTCACAACAATTAGTATGATCCCGAGAGGAGCGGCCGAACCAGGATGGGGCGGATCAGACAAGATCCCGCAGACGACCACCAGGTCCATTACGCTCCTCGCCCAACCATAGACCGATGGAGCTCACAGACGAACAGCGGCTCATCAGGGAGACAGTCCGGGAGTTCGTCGAGGAGGAGGTCAGCGAGGCCGTCGACGAGGCCGACGAGCGCCAGACGTTCCCCGAGGGGGTGTGGGACGACCTCGCAGAGCTCGGGTTCGCGGGGCTGACAGTCCCCGGGGAGTACGGCGGGTTCGACGCCGACGAGGTGACCTACAGCATCATCAACGAGGAACTCGCACGCGGCCACCTCGCGCTGGCGACGGCGCTGTCGGTCCACTGTCTCGCCACCTCCTGTATCCGGCAGTTCGGGACGGAGACCCACCGGGAGGAGTGGCTCCCGGCGATGAACGAGGGCCGCCCGGTCGGCGCGTTCGCGCTCTCGGAGGCCGACGCCGGCTCGAACCCCGCGGAGATGAGCACTGAGGCCCGCGGGGAGGGCGACGAGTTCGTCATCAACGGAAAAAAGCAGTGGATTACGAACGGAAAGCGGGCGGGCGTGGTCATCCTCTTCGCCAAAACGGACCGGAGCGACCCCGACACGATAACGCAGTTTCTCGTCCCCACGGACGCCGACGGCGTCGAGGTCGGCAAGAAAGAGGACAAGCTCGGGCTCCGGGCCAGCGACACGACGACACTCGTCTTCGACAGCGCCCGCATCCCCGCAGAGAACCAGCTGACGGAGGTCGGGACGGGGCTGAAGGCGGCGTTCTCGATCCTCACCGGCGGCCGCGTGGCGATCGCCAGTCAGGCCGTCGGCGTCGCACAGGCGGCACTGGAAGACGCCGTCGAGTACGCCAACGAGCGCGAGCAGTTCGGTCAACCGATCATCGAACACCAGGCCATCGCCCACAAGCTGGCGGAGATGCAGACACAGGTCCAGGCTGCCCGCCTGCTCGCCCGCGACGCCGCCAGACAGAACGAGGACGGCGTCGCGCCACAGGCCGCCTCCATGGCCAAGTACTTCGCCAGCGAGGTCGCCTGTGACGTCGCAAGCGAGGCCGTCCAGGTCCACGGCGGCTACGGCTACACCAAGGACTTCGATGTCGAACGATACTACCGCGACGCCAAAATCACCACTATCTACGAGGGGACCTCCGAAATCCAGAAGGAGATTATCGCCCGCCACCTCACGGAGTAACAAGCCGAGATCTCCCGCCCTCTTCTGCTTTCCTCTCACCGATCAGCCGCTTTCTTCCAGGCTGAAACAGCCGTCGTCTCCCTGCCGGCCGACCATCCACCCTCCTGGCGGACTGATACTGTCGGACGTGATTTTGTACCGCCAGGGAGTTACAGTTCGTGGATTTCAGCCCACTCACCGGACGCGGGCCTGAAAATAGTCACACACGACTGTCCGAAAGGGCGTCAACGGCTTAGCGTTCAGGCCTGTGGGTCGGAGACGTGATCGTCGCCAGCGACCGCGTCGTCGGCGACCTGTTCCTCCTCGGGGGGCTCCGTGTCGATCGGTTCATCGATCGGTTCGTCGACCGGGTCCGGCGACGCGTCGTCCTTGTCCGCCTCCTCCGTCGTGTCCGTCTTGACGTACTCGCGGCGGTAAATGTCGAGCACCGCCCGGAGCGAGCCGATCAGCACCGGCCCGAAGAAGATGCCGATGAACCCGAGCAGGTAGACGCCGCCGAGGACGCCGAGGAGGATGGCACCGGGGTTGAGCCGTTTGTCGGTGTACCGGTCGATGATGATCGGTCGGAGGAAGTCGTCACAGAAGCTGACGACGACGGCGCCGTAGATCAGGAGCACGGCCCCCGAAAAGGGTTCGCTGACACTGAACAGGTAGACAGCGGCCGGCCCCCAGACGAGAAATGAGCCGATGATCGGTAACACCGCGAGAAACACCATCACGGCGGTCCAGAATGCGGCGTTCGGGACGCCCAACACCCACAGTCCGAGGCCGGCGACGAGTCCCTGGGTGACTGCGATGAACACGTGGCTGGCCAGCACTCCCCACACCACGTCGTCGAACTCCTGACGGAGTTCGTCGTGGATGTGGTTCGGCAGCGGCACCGTCGCCCGGAACCACCGGTTGAACCGATCGGCGTCCTTGAGGAAGTAGTACAGCAGGAACATCGTCACCCCCAGCCCGATCAGCAGGCTGGTGACCGTCCCGAACACACCGACCGCGCCGTCGACGGTACCGATCCGGCTCTCCCGGGCGACCCGCTGTGCCATCTCCAGGAAGTCGACATCCCGGCCGGTAACCTCCTCGATCCGCGTTTCGACCTCCGTGAACGTGATCTCGCCGTTCTGGACCTGCTCGTGGAAGGTGAGTGCCTCACGGACCACGATGCGCGCGAGCAGCAACACCGGCAGGATGATCGCCACGGTCGCTCCGACGACCAGCAGCACGGCGGCGACCCGCGGGTTAGTGTACTCCGAGAGCTGGACCTGGAGTGGCCGGAGCGGATACGCCAGCAGCACTGCCAGCAGGAAGAACTCGAGAAACGGCCACACCAGCAGTATCAACACGACGAGGAGGAGCCCCGCGAGCAGCAGGACGACGGCTCGCGCGCGGTTCATATCTCCACTTCCCGCGCTGTCGATAATAAAAGAGGGGGTGCTGTTGCTGTAGGAGCAGACCGCGTGAACGACCTGTTGCTGGACGTTCTGGGCGAACAGTGACTACACGAAGTCGTCGAAGGTCGGCCGGTTGTGGCTGCCGGGGAACTCCTCGACTGGAACCTGGATCTGGTCGCCGGTGTCCATGTCCTTGAGCGTGATCTCGTCGTCTTCGAGGTCCCGCTCGCCGACGATGACGACCGTCTCGGCGTTGATCGAGTCGGCGTAGTCGAGTTGCGCGCTGAAGCTCCGACCCGCCACGTCCGTCTCGACGACGTGGCCCTCGCTCCGCAGGGTTCGGGCGAGGCTGGAGGCGACTGCCCGGACGTCCCCGATCTGGAGGACGTAGTAGTCGGTCTGGAACGACTCCTCGGGCCAGACGCCGGCGCGCTGACAGAGCAGTGAGAGCGGCGCGTAGCCGGGCGCGACGCCGACCGCGGGGGTCGGCTGGCCGCCGAAGCCCTCGATGAGGTCGTCGTACCGGCCGCCGCCGAACACCGACCGCGACACCTCGCCCGTCGAGTCGAAACACTCGAAGACGACGCCCGTGTAGTAGTCCAGCCCGCGGGCGGTCGTCAGCGAGAGCGTGCAGTACTCCCGGACGCCGAAGTCTGCCGTCGCGTCGAGCACCGCCTGCAGGTTCCCGACGGCGTCCGCGACGCGGTCGGTGCCGGCGAACTCGGTCAGTTCGTCGAGCTCCTCCTCCGGCGTGGCGAGCAGGCCGTCGAACGAGACCGCCTGCGACTCGGTGAGGCCGGCGTCGGTCAGCAGCCGGAGGTACTCGTCGCGGTTGACCTTCTCGCGCTTGTCGACCGTCCGGATCGCCTCGGCGGTGTCGACGTCGGTGTCGAACGACTCCAGCAGGCCGCCGAGGATGTCGCGGTGGGAGACGCGGAACTCGAAGTCCGCGGCCGAGAGACCGAGGTCGGCGAGCGCGTCGGCGACGACTGCGAGGATCTCGGCGTCGGCTGTCGGTTCGCTCGACCCGAAGATGTCGATATTAGTCTGGTAGAACTCCCGGAACCGGCCCTGCTGGGGCTCCTCGTAGCGCCAGAACGGCCGCGTCGAGACCCACTTGATCGGCTTCGAGAGCGCCTGCTGTTTGGCCACCACCATCCGCGCGACGGTCGGCGTTAACTCGGGCGTCAGCGCAACCTTCCGGCCGCCCTTGTCCTGGAAGGCATACAGCTCCTCGACGATCTCCTCGCCGCTCTTGTCGACGTACATCTCGACGGGCTCGACCGCCGGCGTCCCGACCTCCCGGAACCCGTACTGCTTGGCCGTCCCCTCGACGGTGTCCATCACGTTCCGTCGCGACTGCATCTCCTCGGAATAGAAGTCACGAAACCCCTTGATGCGTTCGTACATACCCGGCGTACGACGAGGGGGCGCTTGAAAGCTTCTGTCCCGCGACAGCAGCAGGCGCTGATCGGTGCACTGTCCTCGAGACGACAAACCTGCGCAAGGAGTACTGCGAGGCGGGCAACACCCTGTTTCTCTCGACGCACATCATAGAGGTCGTCGAACAGCTGTGCACGCGGGTCGGCATCGTCGACGAGGGTGCGCTGGCCGCCGAGCGGGACCCGACCACGCTCGACGCTGGCCTGCTAGAGACGTTCGCGATCGAGGTCGGCGGTCGGAAACATGTGACCGAGCCGTGACGACGAGCCAGGACACTCCGGGAGTGGCGCTGTTCCGGCGGGTGCTGGCCACGTTTCTCCTCAAGGATCTGGTCTTCGAGCCGCCGGCACGGAGCAGTGTCCGCCGGGTCGGCAGTGACCGCTACCGGCGGACTATTATAATCGTTTATCAGACGGTCAGTACATCACTCGGGTGTGACAGGCATCAACAGACAGGCACGGCGGGAGCTGTTCGACGCGGCCCGGGAGCGTCTGCGGACCGAGCGCTGCCGGACCGCCGACGAGCGGGAGGCGTTCGCCGCGTTCGAGCGGAGGGTCCGGGAGCTCGACGGATGGAGTACCCCAGTTCAGAACGATGTATCGGGGGTCACGCTGGCGGCGGCGGGGTCCCAGCGGGGGCTGGGAGCAGTCCAGGAGGCGTACGAGGCGACGGTGATGTCAGTGCCCCACTACAGCGAGGAGTACGACGAACCGTTCGAACAGCACGTCCGCGCGGAGTTCGGGCCGGATCTGGCCGCGCTGCTCACCCAGGGGCAGGCGTTCGATAGCCGGACCAGGCAGACGGTGCTGGCCGCTGCCTCCGAGGCCCAGGAGACACGCGACCGGCTGATCCGGGCACTCGACGACGAACAAGAGTCCTTCGAAGACGTGGTCGGGGAGCTGCTCTCGGTACTCGAGGAACTGCCGGAGTACGAGGACGCGCGGTTCCCGAAGCTGTCCTTCGGGACGCTCGACGCGTACCGCGCCCGGCTGCTGGTGCTCGAGGAGAAG
>PXQK01000187.1 GCA_003022085.1 Halobacteriales archaeon QH_10_65_19
AGTGAGCGCAGTCGAGCGACCTGGGGCGTTCTCTGTCTCGAACCTGCTGTTTCATCTCTCTCAGATTCCTCAATAGTTTCTATGAATTACTAAAGCCGTGGGATTCCTCGCGTTGGGGGTCTGGCATCAGTACCAGCCCCCACGGAGGCAAGATACCCAGCGACTCCATCAGAAGGTGTTCAAGCGCACGCGTCTGCACGTCTGACTTCCCACGCCGCAAGCCACACGCCGACCCGAACACTCTTGCTAGCCGATTCCGTACGGCGTGGTATGTCGCGGTGGAAGAGCAGGGTGGACGACCTGTTGTACGACGGCGAGTCCGTCCGCGAGACCGTCGACACGGGGACCTCGCGGGTCGTCGTGACGAGCCACCGCGTACTGGCGTTTACGCCAGACGCTGACGGGGAGAACTTCACGCAGGTTGATCGACCCAACGTCGAGACTGTCGAAACCGGTTCGTCGACCGACGACGGGCTGCTCCGGTACGCGTCTCGCTTCGGCGTTGTCGGCGGCGTGCTGGTCGTTACGGGGTTTCTCGTCGACTTCGGCTCGGTCTTCGGCGACGTCGAGTTCGACACCGAGTCGGCGGGGCAGGTCGGGGCCGACGGGCTGATCGGCACTGCACAGACGCTGATCGACATCATGAGACAGCTCGATTTTCTGCTGCTCGTGCTGGGCCTGCTCTCGCTGTTACTGACGGCCGTCTTGGTCGGCGTCTACCTGTTCCGGCGGGACCCGACGCTCGTGATCACCGTCGCCGGCGACGAGACAGACATCCACCTCCCGCGGTCCGGCGACGGGACCGAGGCCCGACAACGACTCGAAGCGGCCATCTTTCCCGACCGGGTAGGACCGTCCGCCGGCGAGTCGTCCTCGAACGAGGAGTCACGTCTGGGGTGAGCGGCCGCCCGCCGGGAAGTCTCCGCGAGGACACCGTCTCGCGAGTCCCCTCACGACTCTCCGTTGCCGGCGTCGAACCCGTACTCGATGGTCGCCCGCGCCGAGACGGACACCTGTCCCTGTTCGAGTTCGGTCGGTGGCGCGCTCCCGACAGCGTCCCCGGCGGTCATACTGAGTGACATGGCGTGCGGGGAGACGCCCCGCTGTGTCGTTTCGATCGACACAGGATCGCCGAGAGAGACGTCGGCCGCCCCCGCGTACAGCTCTGCCTCCTCGCGTGCGTCCGCCACGGCCCGCTTGACGGCCTCGTCGTACAGTTCGTCGCGCTTGTCGCCGGTGACAGTGAAGTTGACGCGACCGATCTGATCGGCCTCAGAACCGGCGGCCACGTCGATAACCTCGCCGGCGTTGTCCGGGTCGTCGACTTCGATGCTGAACCGGTGTTCGCCCTCGTACCGGTTCCGGCGGGAGTGCTCCCCAAGCGAGTACCTTGCGGTCGTGATGCTGTCTTCCGGGATCCCGTATGCCGTGAGGTCCTCGATGAGCTGTTCGCTCCGGGTCGCGAGCTCCTCGACGACGGTGCTCGCGTCGTCCCTGTCGTGGGCCTCGATTGATGCCGACAGCGTGACGCTGTTGGGTTCGGCAGCGACTCTCCCGATGCCCTGAACCTGTATCGTGTTCCGATCGGTCGTCTCGACGTTCAGGTTCTCGACGTCGTCGAGGGTTACGTCCTCCGACTGAGATCCAGTGCTGCCGAGTCCCGCCGAGAGGCAGCCCGCGGTCGCGACTGTGGCTGTGCTGGCTCCGGCAAGACCGATGAAAGTGCGTCGGTTCATGCTGTGTCTGGCAGTTGTATCCCGGGTTTAATAACTCCAAAGTAGGCACAAATGGCTGTTTGAGCTGCGATCGACACGCCGGAATCCGGCAGGTCGACCCGGACGCAGTCGGTGGTCTCAAACAGTCCGAGCCACAACTGTTCGCCAATGGAGGTAGCGACGCTGCGCGAGCGGGCCTCGACGCTTCCACGGGAGCCCGGTGTCTACCAGTTTCTCGACGGCGACCGGGTGCTGTACGTCGGCAAGGCCGTCGACCTCCGGGACCGGGTGCGGTCCTACGCCGACCCGCGCAGCGAGCGCATCCGGCAGATGGTCGCCCGTGCGGACGCGGTCGACACTGCGGTTACAGACACCGAATCACAGGCGCTCCTGCTGGAGGCGAACCTGATCAAGCGCCACCGGCCCCGGTACAACGTGCGGCTGAAAGACGACAAGTCCTACCCGCTGGTCGAGCTGACAGACCACGAGGCCCCGCAGATCCGGATCACGCGCGACCCCGGGAGCGGGTCGACGGTGTTTGGCCCCTTCACCGACGTGGGTCAGGTCGAGACTGTCCTGAAAGCTCTCAGGCAGGTGTACGGGCTCCGGGGCTGTTCCGACCACAAGTACGCGAACCGCGACCGGCCGTGTCTCGACCACGACATCGGGCTCTGCACCGCTCCCTGCACGGGCGAGATTGACGCAGAGAGCTACCTGGCCGACGTCGAGGCAGTCGAGCGGTTCTTCGGCGGCGAGACGGGCGTCCTCACTGAACCCCTTCGCCGACGTGCTCGGCGTCTCGCCCGCCGGCGACGAGGCGACGGTTGCCGTCCTCCGGGCCGAATCGGGCCAGCTCGTCGACCGCGAACACCACGCGGTGTCGGTCCCCGACCGGGGCGGCATCCCCCTCGACGCGGCGGAAGCCGATCCGGCACCGACCGACGGCGGTACAGCCGCTGTGGACGCGGGCGCCGTGCTCGGCGCGTTTCTCCCACAGTACTACGCCGAGCGCGACCTCCCGGACGTGGTGCTGTGCCCGGAGCACCCCGCCGGGGAGGGCGTCGCGTCGTGGCTTGCGGGCGTCGGCGTCGACCTCCGGGTGCCCGGCGCGGGCCGCGAGGCGACGCTGGTCGACCTGGCGATGAAAAACGCGAGTACGGACCGGCGCACGGACGACGCGACGGCGGCGCTCGCCGACGCACTGGGGCTGGAGGGCGCGGACCGCATCGAGGGGTTCGACGTGAGCCACGCCGGCGGCCGGGCCGTCGTCGGGAGCAACGTCGCCTTCGTCGGCGCCACCCCGGAGAAGGCAGACTACCGGCGCAAGAAACTCCCCGAGACGAACGACGACTACGCGAACATGCAGAAACTCATCGGCTGGCGCGCCGAGCGCGCAGTCGAGGGCCGCGACGACCGCCCGCGGCCCGACCTGCTGCTGATCGACGGCGGCCGGGGACAGCTCGACGCGGCGCTGGCGGCGCTTGACGACGCCGGCTGGCAGGTGCCGGCCGTCGCGCTCGCGAAAGCCGAGGAGCGTGTCATCACCCCCGGGGCGACCTACAACCCGGACGACGACGCCGACCACCTCCACCTGCTCCAGCGCGTCCGGGACGAGGCCCACCGCTTTGCGGTCCAGTACCACGAGACGATCCGGGACGACGTGTCGACGGCGCTCGACGGGATTCCCGGTGTCGGTCCCGAAACCCGCAAGCGCCTCTTCGACCGGTTCGGCAGCGTCGCGGGCGTCCGGGCCGCCTCGCAGGCCGAGCTACGGACTGTCGACGGCGTCGGGGAGAAGACGGCCGAGCGGATCGACACCCACCTCTGAGCGGTGCCGGTCCCGGTACCACGTTCACCCTGTATCGTCGGTACCACGCCCTCCGACGACTTTTCCCCTCCTCGGATCCCCGTGACAGACATGTCCGACCCCACCGAAGCCGAGTTCGACGACGAATCCCACATGAGACGCGCAATCGAACTCGCTCGCGAGGCCGTGGCCCGCGGCGACAGGCCGTTCGGCAGCGTCCTCGTTCGCGAGGATTCGGTCATCATGTCCGAATCGAACCGTGTCAACACCGAAGACGACATCCGTCGGCATCCCGAGCTCCATCTCGCGTACCGTGCCTGTCGGGAGCTTTCGCCGGGCGAACGCGCCGAGACGGTCATGTACACGAGCAGCGAGCCGTCGGTCCGGTCGCGAGAGATCCTCGACGGCGTCACCGAGGTCCGGGGCCCGGTCCTGAGCGACGAGGGGCGGCGAATCCACGAGGAGTTCGACTGGTGAGGGTGCTCACGGGTCGGTGTCGACCGACACCACCGACATGTCGCCGTCGAGAACCAGCGAGATCCGGTCGCCGTCGACCTCCGGGGTGACCCGCATCCTGTGGGGATCCTCGCTCTCTTCGGTCGCGTGGTCCTCGAACAGCCAGGGGAGCTCCCAAACTAGCGTCTTCCGGAGATCGATCCCGTGCTCGTCGTGGAAGGCTACCACCGCGGGGTGGTCCAGCACAACGGCCCCCACAGGTCCCTCGACGTCCCCGCGCAGGTCCGAGAACGAGCGTGGCTCCTCGGCGTCGAACAGCGCCCGGAGGATTCCCACCCTGATCTCGTTGGCGACTGCCGCAAATGCCTCGGCCGGCGGCGTCAGCTCCCCGGTCGACTCCTCGGAGTTCTCCATAGTGGCAGGGTCGTCCGGGTTCGTCTTCGGTCTTTCGTCCGGGCCGGTGGTATCGCTCACCCCAGATCACCCCCGATCACGTACGCGTCTGGCATGTTCCGGCCTTGGCCGAGCGCGT
>PXQK01000188.1:0-599 GCA_003022085.1 Halobacteriales archaeon QH_10_65_19
TCCAACCCTACAGTGACGGCCCATCACTAATCCAGTCGGCCTACGAGGACGGCGGCTGGGAGGCTGTCAACGACCTCTACGAGGACCCGCCCCGGAGCGCCTACTACAGCGCTTTCTCCGGCTCGTACGGTGAAGTCGAGTTGACCGACATCGAGGTTCCCGACCGCAGCACAGACGAGTGGGAGCGACTCACCTTCGACGACACGACCGACTACGACACAATCGGCGTGGCGGGCATCTCCGCGATGTTCAAGAGCCCGACCTACGAGAGCGGCGCGGAGGTCAACATATACGAGCCACAGGATATCCTGAACGTCGGTCCAAACGGGACGGTCGACGAGTTTGATCCGCTGAACTACAACCAGCCCGAAACCGAGGCCTGGCGCGACGACAAGTTCTACACGTACCACAATGCAACCAATGAGACGGCCGGGGTCTGGACGATCGACTGGGCCAGCGCCGAGGACGCTCAGCCGTTCCTCGGTAGCTACCAGGAACTCATCGAGTTCCGGAACGGCGAGCGTGTCGACGGCTACGCCTCGACCTACACCTTCGGCGAGGACAGCGCGTTCGACATGGCGCTCACCATCGTTCCCGAC
>PXQK01000188.1:607-3648 GCA_003022085.1 Halobacteriales archaeon QH_10_65_19
GACGGAAGCGACGCTGGTGATGACACCGACGACGGAAGCGACGATGGTGACGACACCGATAACGGAAGTAACGCTGGTGATGACACAGACACCACGACCGACGACTCGGACGGACTGGGCTTCGGCGTCGCGGCTGCCGTCGTCGCGGTACTGGCAGCGGCGCTTCTGGCCCGCAGGCGCGACTGATCGGCACGGGGACGGACTTGTCCGGTTGGGCACGGTTGTCCGGGCAGGAGGGGACCTGTTGCGGGTCGAGACGGAGACGAGACGGTCACCGTGCGGTCGATCCCGCTGTGTTTACGCCGAGCAGGATGTCATTTCGGCGCGGGCCGTCACAACGGTAACAGCGCGAAAGCCCACGAGTTCACCTGCGCTCACTGCTCGGAGTTCTCGCGGATCGACCCCAGCCGCTTGCGGGCGTCGCCGACCACGTCCTCGGCAGTATCACGCCCAATCCCGTCCTGCAGCCACCGCCAGGGCCCGGCGCTGACCGTCCGCGCGTCCTCCCGGTGTACAACCGCTCGCTGGATCGGCTGCGCTTTCCTTGTCCTTCTTTGGTTGTTGCGCCATAGCTAAACGTGTTTTTCTATCCTACCAAGAAACCGCCGGTACGTAAAAAACTCTGTCCGCCGGCCGGCGGATGACCGCGTCACCTGCGAACAGCGCGACCCCGAACTCGTCTACGAGCAGGCCGACTGACCCGCTCCGATGTCGGTGGATACCCCGGAAATCGCCAGCCAACCGCCCACCCTCCTCGTCTCTGCTGGCCGATCAGATGTCAATCAGCAGATCGGACGGGCACGTCACCCGCAGCACCGAGTGGCTGCCGGAGTATGCGCTGTGTCCACACGAACACCACGGGCGGCCCTGCTTCGAGGTGATCGTCGAGGACGAGGGAAGACGGACGTCATGATACCCGTAACGGGTTCGAACTGTGTGGAGTGGAACAACAGCCATAGCAGGGGGCGCCCACGGCTATGCGTGCTCCTGCTGCTCGGGACCTAGCAGCTCGTGTGGCAACCCGACCCTGGCGACCGTCCCCCGCGGCTCCCTTCGGTCGAACGAAAGTTCACCGCCGAGGTCGGTCACCGCCCAGTTTGTCACCCAGAGACCGACGCCGCTTCCGTGTTTCAGCGGCGTCTCGCCCCCTTCCCGGAGCACCTCGACCTCCCGGTCGGGAATCCCCGGCCCGTCGTCGGCAACGGCGATCGTCGTGGGGTAGCGCGCCTCCGCGTCGCGTTCGATCCACACCTCGACCTGCGGCTGCTCACGGTCGGCGTGTTCCACCGCGTTCTCCAGGAGGTTCTCGACGACGAACCGCACCAGTTCGGGATCGGTCTCGATGCGCGTCCGTCCGTCGGCACCGTCCATCGTCACCTGCGCCGCCGGCCACTGCGAGTTGGCGTCGTCGACGATGTCCGCGAGAAACGATCCCAGATCGATGTCGGCCGTGGGGCCGTCTGGCTCGGACAGCAGCTCCTCGATTGTCTTCGCTTTCCGGCCGAGGTCCTGCAGCGAGTCGGCCGACTGGGTCGTGTTCTCGAGGTGTGCCTGGAGCACCTCGTCCTCGACAGCGTCGGCGACAACCTCCGTGTTGGCCTTGATTACACCGACCTGGTTGCGGAGGTTGTGCCGGAGGATACGGTTGAGTACTTCGAGGCGCTGGCGCCGCATCTCGCGGTCGGTGACGTCACGGAGGCTCACCATCGAGCCGAGTCTGCGGCCGTGCTGGTCGGTCAACGCCGTGACCTGCGGGTCGAACTTGCGCACGCCGTCGGCCGTCCGGAGGTCGACGGTGTCGGTCGTCTCCAGGTCGCCGATCCCGACGTCGAGCGCTGCCGGGAGCGGCGCGCCCGCGGGCTCGATGTGGGCGGCGAGCGTCCGCTCGGCGGCCTCGTTGCGCGTGATCAGGCGTTCCTCGTCGTCGACGATCAGGATGCAGTCGTCGGTCTCCCGGGGGATCGCCCGCTCGCCGATCGAGCCCGCTGCAGGCGTCGTCTCGAACATGTCGAAAACGAACAGCGCGAGGCCGACCGTCACCAGCACGCCGACGATGCCCGCCGCGTATATGCCGAACAGGACGACCTCGCCGGCGCTCTCGAGCAGGATGCCGAAGGTGTTCATCGTCACGGCCGGGAGCACGCCCGCGACCGCGAGACAGAGCCCCAGCGGGAGCGACAGGTGACCGTACTTCTGTGTCGCCCGGACGACCAGCAACGCACCGACGGTCGCGAGCGCCGAGTAGTAGGTGAACACCATGATACCGAGCGCCCGGACCAGTCCCGCCCCGCCACCGGAGACCGCTCCCAGCCCCCACGGCACCAGCCCCAGTGTGGGCACCACCAGCGCGACGACGGTCCGCCGGCGGAACGCAGTCCCGGTGTACCGGAGCGCAAAGAGAAACCACGGGATCACGACCACGACCCACAACAACCCCGAGAGCACGCCCGCGCCCGACCAGACGACGGCCGCGAGGCCGCTTACGATCGGGTTCAGCCCCCACACGACCGCGAACGCACCGAACGCCGCCGCCCCCGGCTCGTCCCACCGCCGGTAGCTCTCGTATCCCAGCCAGCAGAGCAGAGCGCCGGCGGCGACCGCAGCACCCAGAAACAGATCGACGAGGAGAGTCATCTACCGCCAGGTATTTGTTACGAGCGACGAAAAACGGTTTCGCTCGTGTTGTCCGCGTCACACCGCGCGGCCGGCAGCGCGGTCGCTCCTCCTAACTGGGTGTTCGCGTTTCATCCCGGTCGCAGAACAGAGATAGCCGAGGTCTGTATAGCTAGAGTGGACTCGACGGCCTGTTTTGGTAGTTAGCACCGGATCACTTTTTGATGGAGGTTATGTGTTTACTCACACATGAGGACACAACACGGCAGGTGCAGTCTCGTGACGTACAACAGACACAGAAGCACCGCGTCCCGGTACAGGGAGGGAGTGAAATGACGTCTGCACAGCACACGATTACGTCCACCGAGGAGCAGACGGGGACCGCAACCGTGTCGCTCCGCGACGTTCGGCGGACCTACTACCTCGGC
>PXQK01000149.1:0-6396 GCA_003022085.1 Halobacteriales archaeon QH_10_65_19
CCGACATGCCCATGAGCAGAATGTCCCGGGCTTCCGCCTCGACCGCGTCGGCGGGCGGCCGTTCGTCGTCGAGCGCGAGGATGGCTGCCGCCTCCTCGAGGGTCAGTTCCGGCAGATCGCCGTCTACGAGCGACGCGAGCGCTTCGCGGTCCAGCCCCGTCTCCTCGGCTGTCGTCTCGACGCCGACGCTCTCGACCGTCTCGGCGAGCACCGCCGCGTAGGCTGACCGGAGCGACGACGGTGACCGCTCGCCCGCATTCTCGAATTCGCCTCGTATCATGGACACGCATACGGTGGCTATCCATATCAATGAGTTGTTATCAGGTCGATCCGATCACGCCAGCCCGCCGACGATCAGGTACGAGCCAAGGAGGGTGACCGTCGCGGCGACGAGCGCCCGACCGGCACGGTAGCCGGCCAGCGAGCGGTCGATTCCGCGGGTCAGCCCGGTCGAGAGTCCGGGGAGAAGGACCGCCAGAAACAGCACGTACAGCCCGACTGGACCGCCGAGCCAGGTCAGCGACTGTTCGCCGCCAGGGAGCAGTTCGGTCCCGCTCATGCTGTCGGCGAGAGCGACCGTCGCGCCGGCGACCAGCGGCCCGAAGACCCTCCCGGTGGCCTCCAGCGTCCGGCAAACGTGATCGAGGCTGTGGCGGGCCTCGGACTCGATCCGCTGGAGGTCTGCGAGGTGGTCGCCCATCGCCAGAAGGGCGTTCCCGGCGGGCCGTCCCTCGTCGCCGGCCAGCGCCAGCAGGGCCACACTCCCCCTGACGCGGCGGCTCGGAACCGCTTCGAGCGCCCCGTGGCGGCCGAGAAATGCCTCGCGGACGCCGACCTGGAGCTGCCGCTGGCGGGTGACGCCGCGTGCCAGGAACGCTCCGGTCTCGTCGTCGAGTTCCTCGGCCGCGTAGACCAGTGCCGTCTCGACGGCGCGGCCGTTGGCGACGCGCCGGCCGACCAGCGCGAGCGCGTCGGGCAGTCCATCCTCGACGCGGCGGATCTGCCCGTATGCGCCGATCACGGGCCGGAATCGGATCCAGAGTGCGACGCCCGCACCCAGCCCCACGACTGCGACGGGCGGCCCCCACCAGGGGAACAGCCGTGCCGACACGAGCGCACCACCGACCCCGACAGACGTTCCGAGCAGCGCTGCGCCACAGGTCCAATCGGCCACGTCGGGGTGGTCGACGGTGACGTCTGGCGGGGGAAACGCGACCGGTCGCCGGGCCAGCAGCCACGCCGACGCGACCAGGAGACCAGCCGGCAGGACGGCGTTGTAGACGAGCACGACCGACAGCGGCGTGATCGGGACGTCGGCGGCGCCGGCGGCCGGCAGCAACGCGACAAGCGCAATCGGCAGGAGAATGCCGAAGGCGTACAGGGCAGTCGCCGGCGTCCGGATCCGCGCGGCGAACCGCCGCATCTGCTCGCGGGTCCCCTCGAGGACGACCGCGAGCGCGCGGTCGAGCAGGCGGTCTCGATCACGCGCCGGCGTCGATCCCGCCGCGGTGACGAGGGCGAGAGATCGGCGCAGCGACGGGAACTGGTCGGCCCACGCGTCGCCGAACGTCAGCAGTCCGGAGCGGGCGGTGTTTCGGGTCTTGCGGACGTGTCGGGCGAGATCGTCCGCGAGTACGCCGTCCCCGGATCGGGCCGTGAACGCGGCGGCACGTTCGGGCGTCGGCGCCAGACGCATACTCAGCACCGCTCGCGCGACCAGGTCCGGCGCCGCCCCGAGCGCGCTCGTCCGGCGCGCAGTCGCCCACAGTCCGGGCGCGGTGTGGACCGCGTGGACCGTCCCGAGCGCGAGGAGGAGTCCGAGGATCACGCCGCCCGTCCGGAGTCCGGACGGGACGAACACCAGTGCGAGCCCGCAGAGGACGCCAACGACGGTTCCCGCCCCGTAGCCGGCGCGGACGATCCGGCCCGGGGAACCGTCATAGCCGAGGAACCGCAGCGCAGCCCGGAGGTCGTCGCTGGGATCGACCGGCCACGGGTACAGCCGCGCGAGCGCTCCGAGCGGCGAGACCGCTCCGAACGGGGCGCGTGCAGAGAGCCACTCCCAGAGCCCTCCGCTCATCACTGGCGACGCCCGTGTGAGGCGGTTACGTCCTCGCCGCCGGTCGCTCCGCGTTCGGCGAGCGCCGCGAGCAGCCGCTCCCGGGCGCCGACCGCGTCCCAGAGGTCGGCGTAGGACTCCTCGGGGCCGGCGAGCGCGGCCACGAGTTCGCTGTTGCCGCGGTCGATGCGTCCGGTCGCCGCCAACCCCGACTCGGTCCGCTCGAACAGCGGCTCGAACGCCGGCCGTTCCCCTCCCACGACCTCCTCGATACAACGAACCCGGCGGGTTCCCGACCCGGTGACCTCGAGCGTCACGACGAGGTCGGTCGCGGCGAACGACGACGCCGGGACACCGAGGTCGCTGACGACCCGCTCGTGGACGTCGCCCCCGCCGTCGCCGTGGATCGTCCCCAGCACCGCCTCGCTGTTCGCGCCGACGCGCATCGCCTCGTAGAGGACAGCAGCCTCCTCGCCCCGGACCTCGCCGACGATCAGCGCCCCGTTGCCCAGACGGAGCGCAGTACGGAGCGCTGCGGCGGGCGAGAGTTCGTCGCCGTCGGCGCTAGTCCGTAACGCCTGGACGTCGCGGCCGGCGGCCTGGAGCGGCCCGACCGGGAGTTCGGGCGTGTCCTCGATGATCACAGTCCTGACGGTTGGCGGGAGTTCCCAGACCAGCGCGCCGAGTGCCGTCGTCTTCCCCGCGCCTCGGGGGCCGGCCACCAGGATCGAGCGCCCGCGTTCGACGGCAACCGAGAGCAGCGCCGCCGCTCGGCGGGAGACTGTCCCGTTGTCGATCAGTGCGGGAAGGGTCCAGACGTGCCGATCCCGGGCCCGGAACGCGAACGCGGTGCCCTGACTCGGGGGCTCGGTGACGCCCGCGACGCGGACTCGGCGGTCGGCAACGTCGGCCGTCGCGTCAAGCGTGGGGTCCGCCCGCGAGAACGCGCGACCGCTCTCCCGGCG
Organism: Halobacteriales archaeon QH_10_65_19; assembly: GCA_003022085.1. The sequence continues at coordinate 3,025 of PXQK01000149.1, forward strand.
GAACCGCGAGGCGAGCGCCGCCACGCCGGTTTCGGTCAGCTTGACGTTGGTCACCAGCGTCTCGCCGTCGACCGTGACCCGGAGACAGTTTGCCGGTGCCGGCGCAGTGATAAATACGTCTGAGAGCGCCAGATCGGCGAACAGGTCCTCGAGTAGGCCGTACCCGCGCGTGTGCTTGCCGAGGACAGCGGCGACGCGCTCGGTCCGGATCCCGTCGGCGTCGTCGACGACCGCCCGGACCGCCCGCCCCGGGGCGCGGTCGCCGCCGTCGAACTCGCCGGTCGCGAGCCGCCGGTGCGCTGCCGCGAGAGCGTCCAGCTCTGCCCCGGAGAGCTGCCGGTCGAGGGGGTCGAGGTAGTAGCGTGTCGGGCCGGTCTCGGGATCGTAGTGGCGTGCCGTCGCTCCCGTCCCGAGTTCGCGCACTGTCACGAGTTGCGCGGCGGCGGGCGGCGCCGTCTCGACGCGCCAGCGGCTCACCCCTGGCCCGACGTAGGGGGCCAGCGCCGTCTCGTAGCCGGCGGCGCGGGCGGCGAGTTCGGCCAGTCCTGCTTCGGCCGCGATGTCGGCGAACGGGCCGGCCCGTCCGGTGGCCTCGCGGTAGGCGGCGAGGGGGTCGCGCTTCGCCAGCCCGGCCAGCCGCTCGTCGTGGAACTGCGCTGCCTCGACGAACCGGCCGGCAGCGACGAGCAGCGCCGCGGCGTCGTCCTCGTAGGCGCGCTCGACCCCGCCCGCTTCGGTCCGGACGGTCGTCACGTCCCGGTCGGTCAGCGTGTCGACGACGGCCTCGCGGCAGTCCGGGCTGTCCTCGAGCCGGCCGTCGTGGGGGCACGCACCGGCGTCGACGACGAGCGTCTCCCCGTCGAATGTCGGCTCGCAGCCACAGCTGGCCTCCTCCTCGCCACCCAGCACCGCCGCAAGCGAGTCTCCAAGACGGTCCGGGACCACGGCCATCGTCTCCACCCGTGTCGGGAGTGTGCGAAACTCCATGGCTCAGAGCAGGTCGCGGATCCGCTGGATGGTGCCCGGTCCCCCGTCGTTGTCTCCCGGGCCAGCCAGCGGCTCCTCGGCCCCGTCGGGCAGAACGTCGCCGTCGTCTACGGGTGCGTCGTCCGGTCCGGCAGGCTCGTCCTCGGCGATCGCTGTGACCGTCGGGGCCCCCGGCGTTGTGTCGGCGTTGTCCGGTGCCTGGCCTGCCGTCGTCTGCCCGACTGTCGCGTGGTCCAAGGATTCGGCGTGCGGTCGACCGCAGGACCCACAGCGGCCGGCCTGATTCCCCCGGCCCGCTCGGCCGCTGTGTCCCTCCGGTGACCCCGACCTATCTCCGGGTGTCCCGGTCCTGTTCTCGGTAGGCGTTGCGCGCGACCCGTCGCCCCGCGGGTGAGCACCAGAGTTGTCGCCCCGCGGGTGAGCACCAGAGTTGTCGCCGCGCGTCGCCGCAGTGCCGCTGGTGTGGCTGCTCGTTCCCCACTCCCACTCGTCGACGGCGTGCCCGTCGTCCCCGCCAGGGTCCCCGGTTCCGGCCGAGTGGTCGCCTCCGTCGGGGGTGTCGTCGGCTGTCGATGGCTGTCGGTCGGTCGTGGCTGTGGTCTCCGGGAGGCGGCATTCGAGTGCCTCGGCTTTCGCAAGCGCGGCGTCGGCACGCTGTTCGACCTCGGTGTTGACCGAACGGATGTTGCCCACGTACCCCCGGAGCGCCTGCGTCGCGGCCTCAAGTTCCTCGACGCGGCCGGCGAGGTCCTCGACGTCCGCCTCGAGTGTGTCGAGTCGCTCGATCGCCCCAGCGTCGTCGGCGAACGCCGAGAGGTCGTGCTCGCCGTCTGTCACCGCCCGTTCGAGTGCCTCGACTCGTTTCCTGAGCGCGTCGTCCATACGGGGGGTGGTCCCGGTTTGGTACTTGAATCCTCGGACTACTCCGTGGTGTTCGGAAATGGGATAGGGTCGTGCGTGACTATTTTTAGGCCCACGCCCGGTGAGTGGTGGTTTCACGGGCTGAAACCCACGGACCGTAACTCCCGAGCGGTACAGAGTCACGCACGACCCTATCAGTGGACCCGGGCACCCTCGCCGATCCCGGTCTGGTAGACACGGGCCTGGACACCGGCGTTGTCGAACGCGTCGATCATCGCGGCACCGACGGCCCGCTGTGCTCGATCAGGCCGGCCCGGGCCGGCGTCACCACGGAGTCGTACATGCCATCGCCGACGAGTTCCGGATCATTCCGGTGCATCCCCGTCGTCAGCGCCGCCGCGTCACCGATGGTCTCGACGAACCGCTCGATCCGCGCCCCCTCGGGGACGACCGCACGCGCGTCCCGCGTCGAGACGACGATGTCGGGCAGGCAGACGACCAGCGGGATCGACGCGTCGACTCGGGTGACGCCGTCCTCCCGGGCGATGGTGAACCCGCCGAGTAACGCCGGCGCGACGTTGTCCTGGTGTGCGTCGCCGGAGACGACCGCCTCGCCCTCCGCCGCGACCGGGACGAGCGCTTCGCGCGAGTTGCCGCGGTCGTACAGCTCGTCGAGCGCGACCGCCGCGGCTGCGGCGCTTGCTGCCGACGACCCCAGCCCCGAGGCTGGCCGTACCCCCTTGTTGATCTTGATGTGGGCCGGCGCGTCCAGCGCCTCGGCGACCGCGCCGACCGTGTTTTTCTCCGGGTCTTCCGGGATGTACTGGTGGCCCACCCCCAGTACCTCGATTGTCGTCTCTGCGGCCTTCTCGACGGTGATGACGTCCGACGGCTTCGAGAGCGCGACGCCGAACACGTCGAAGCCGCTCCCGAGGTTCGCACTCGTCGCCGGCGCCCGAACCGTGACCATACCTCCGTCTTTCGACAGTGCAGCTAAAAAGGTAACGAGGAGCGACGGGGTTCGCGACTACAGCCGCCGGGCTGGCATGCCGAACAGAATCACGCACGACCGTATCAGTATCACTCGTCCGGATCCACGTCTGTGTCTGTGTCCGTGTCCGTTTCCGCGTCCGCGTTCATTTCCCCGTCTTCTCCGTTCTCATAGCCCGGATCGTGTTCGCGGAACCACTCGGTGATGGATTCGAGGCGGTGGATCTGCCGCTCGGGCCGGCTGATGTTGTGGTGTTCGTTCTGGTAGATCACGAGCTTTGCGGGGACGCCCTGTTTGCAGACGCTGACATACAGCTGCTCGGCCTGCGTGGGCGGGCACCGCCAGTCCTGCTCGCCCGCGTTCACGAGCAACGGCGTCTCGACCTCGTCGACACCGGTGATCGAAGAGATGTCGGCGTACACCCCGGGCTCCTCCCAGGGCAGCCCGAACTCCCACTCGTGCCAGAGGTGGTTGTCGTCGGTGCCGAACGCCGACCGGAAATCGTAGATGCCGTGCTCGGCCGCGGCGGCGGT
>PXQK01000149.1:6460-21068 GCA_003022085.1 Halobacteriales archaeon QH_10_65_19
TCGTCAGTTTCGAGGTCCCCACGGGACCCCATGAGCGACTCTGCGAAGTCGCGCCCGTACGAGGTCGACCCCCGGTAGTTCGGCCGGTAGACGACGTACCCCTGATCGGTCCAGTAGGTGTACTGGAAGTTCCACGCCGGCGCGTCGTAGGCCATCGGCCCGCCGTGGATCGACGCGATGACCGGCCGCGGGTCGTCTCTCCCGGGATCGAAGTCGGACGGCAGGTGGACGACAGCCTCGATTTCCTCGCTGTCGTCGTTCTCGTAGGTGACCCGGCGACAGTCGGGTGCGTCCAGGCCGGCGAGCAGTCCCTCGTTGAGTGCCGAGAGGCGGGTCAACGAGTCGGGATTGTCCTCGCCCAGGTCGGCGGCATCGAGCCCGAACACGTCGACCCCCTCGATCGGGTCCGAGAGGGCGACCCCGACCGTCCCGCCTCCGGCGTCTGCGAACAGGAGGGTCCGGTCCCGGGTCTGTGCGGGGAACGTCCGGACCGGGTCGTCGCGGTCGGCCGGGGCCCTGATCAGCCGCGTGAGCGCCTCGTCGCCGATCGCCGCGAGGAGCGTCCCGTCGTCGAGCCAGGACGGCTCCGAGGGCATCGAAACTGTCCGGTCCAGCGACCCCGTTACCGACCAGTGCTCGACGCCCGCGCCGTCGTCGCCGGGATCGGCCACGCGGATCTCCGCGGGCTTGTACCAGTTCTCGGGATCGTCGGCGACGAACGCGACGTGCTCGCCGTCCGGGCTCCACTCGTAGGCGTAGGTCCGGTGTTCCGAGTCAGTCAGCTTCCGGAGGTCCGAACCGTCGGGGTCGACGGTGTAGAGGTCCAGGACACCCGAGTCGTCCGGACGGTCGGTCCGGTTGCTCGCGAACGCGATCCGGTCGCCCGCCCCCCAGGCGGGCTGGAGGCCGAAGAGAGGTTCGCGCGCTCCCTGGCCGTAGGCGTCGTCCAGCCGCGTCTCCGCGCCGGTTTCGACGTCGACCACGAACAGGTAGCTGGTCACCTCGTCGAGCCAGCCTGTCCCGTTGGCCTTGTGCTGCAGGCGCTCGATCTCGATCGGGCCGTTGTCGCGGCGCTGGTCGAGCATCTCCGCTTGCTCCTCCGTCGGATCGCGCGCCGAGACGACGATCCGCTCGCCGTCGGGCCCCCAGTCGAACTCCCTGACGCCCTCCTCGCGGTCTGTCACCTGCACCGCGTCGCCGCCCAGTTCCACGTCGAAGTACCAGACCTGGGGCTCGGGCTCGTCGCCGCCGTTGTCGTCCTCGCCGTCGTCATCTTCTGCTTTCTCGTCTCCTGCCTGCTCGGTTTCTTCGGTTTCGTCCGTATCGCGGCCGACGCGGCGGTCGAGGTCCTCCTCGCGGGTCCCGACGAAGCCGAGTCGTCGGCCGTCGGGCGACCAGGCAGGCTGGCTCGCGCCGGAGACGCGGGTCAGCCGATGGGGTTCGCGGGAACCGTCCGCCGGCGCGACGAACAGCGACGCCGGGCGCTCGTCCTCGTCGGGGTCGGACTCCCTGGCGACGAACGCCACCCGGTCGCCCTCAGGGGAGACCGCGACTGCCCCCGGTCTCGATACGTCGTGAAAGTCATCGGGTTCGATGTCTGACACGTGATGTTCTCCCGTGACAGACCTCTTATTGTCTGCGGTTTCCGCTTGCGCATCCTGAACTGCTCTTAGCCACGGTGACAGCGGTAGGGCTGTTCTCCCGGACAAACGCGCGGTTCCGGCCCGACCACGCGAGGAGGCGGTCCCTGAGCGGTTCGCCGTCGGCCGTCGGGAGAGCCGTGACCCGCAAGGCATTTGCACGCGAACCGGAAACCTCACGCAAATGATCGGGATTGTCGGCGGTGGGATCGCCGGCCTCGCGACGGCCTACCGGCTGCAAGGGCACGGCCACGAGGTCCGCGTGTTCGAGGCAGCCGACCAGGTTGGGGGGCTCGCGGCCGTCCACGAGACGGCGGGCGACCCGGTCGAGAAGTTCTACCACCACCTCTCGAAGTCCGAGAAGACAGTCGTCGACCTCGCCGAGGAGCTGGGGCTCGGCGACGACATCGAGTGGCGGGTCGGCAAGAACGCCTACTACGTCGACGGCGTCGTCCACCCGATGGACACCGCCGTACAGATCCTCGCCTACCCGCACCTGAGCTTCTACGACAAGCTCCGGCTCGGCATGCTCGTGCTGGGTATCGACGTCCGGGGCGGGATCCCATCGCGGGGCACCTACGACGACCTGACCGACTTCGAGGACGTCAGCATCGAGGAGTTCCTGCTGGAGCACACGACCCGCGGAGTGTTCGAGCACTTCTTCCACCCCCTGCTGGAGGCGAAGTTCGGCGACCGCTGGCGGGACGTGAGCGCGGCGTGGCTGCTCGGCCGCGTGCGCTTTCGCGGCGAGCGTGACCTCCGGCGCGGCGAGATCCTGGGCTACCTCGACGGGGGTTTCGGCCGCCTTCTCGACGCGCTCGTGACTGCGGTCGGCCCCGAGAACATCGCGACAGGAACCCGCGTGACTGGCCTCGATACGAGCGACTGGGCCGTCACGTCGATGACCGTCGAACCCGCCGGCGTGCAGGCAACCGTCGGGGGCGACGACGGGGGCGGGACGACAGCCCACACGGTCGACAGCGTGGTCGTCGCGGCGATGCCGAACGTTCTGGAGGCGCTGACGGGGTACACCTGCGACATCGACTTCCAGGGAACGGTCTGCTCGGTTCTGGGCATGGACGAACCCCTGACCGGCACCTACTGGCTCAACGTCGCCGACGAGGCGCCGTTCGGCGCGCTCATCGAGCACACCAACTTCGTCCCGCCGGATCGGTACGGCGGCGAGCACCTGCTGTACGTCCCCCGCTACGTCCAGGACCTCGGCAGCGAGTTCTGGGCGATGGACGACAACGCAGTCGAGACGCTGTGGCTCGACGGAATCGCGTCACTGTTCCCCGACTTCGACCGCGAGGCGGTTAACTGGATCCGGACAGCCCGAAGTCCGCGGACCGCGCCGATCTACGAGCGGGGGTATCTCGACATGGTGATCCCCTACGACCTCGGCGATGCCGTCGCCGACGGCGTCTACTACGCGGGGATGGCCAGCCGCGCCCAGTACCCCGAGCGGTCGCTCAACGGCGGGGTCGTCGCCGGGTTCGAGTGCGCCGACCGGATCGCGTCGACCGACACGCAGTGAGCGTGACCGGGACGCCGGAGGGCAAAGAGCGCCTTGTCGAGTTCCGGGACACGCTCGACTCGCGGCTGCGCTACTACGAGGGGATCGATCCGTTCTCGCCGGCCGACGTCGCCGAGTACATCGACCTGTTCGCCCGCGCTGCGTTCGTCTGGCACTGCTCGGGGGCCGACGTCGACCGGATCAACGTCACGCCTGCCCTCCGTGACCGCAGCATCGCAATGGATCCGCCTGATTGAGATGGGCGACGCAGCGATTGTGTTGGTGCATGATTATTTTCAGCATCGGGTCCAAATATCGGCGATTTTGCGGGCTGAAACGCCTAACGCGCGATTCCATAGCGTCGTCGGGCTATGTATACTTGCTCCGCTCAGTTCACGCCGAGGAGGATGTCATCACTCGGGCTCCGGAGCCAGGTAGTCGTCCTGCACGGCGATCACCTCGCTCGAATCGGCGCAGGCGGCGTACCGTTCGAGCGGCTCCGCGTTGAGATCGCAAAACGCCTCCCCCCAAGAGAACGTCGAGAGGATCTCCTCGGCCTGCGGGCGGTGGCCGAGGATGACCAGTCCGCCCGCGCAGCGACCGGTGGACTCCGTCGAGATCGAACGCCTCGCTCTCCGCCGTCTCCCAGGAGCAGTCTAGCGCGACGAGCCGGTCGCTCGCCCTGCGGTCGGCCGGCGAGAGTGCCCGATCGGCGAACGGATCCAGCACGATACCGGCGGGCGTCTCCCGTGCCGACCGGTGGAGGTCAGCGTAGCCGAGGCTCTCGAGCCGACGTGCGGTGCACTTCTCGGGGTCGTCGTCGCCCTCGTAGCGGATGTGCAGCTCCACACCACCCGTAGGCGGGCCACCAGCAAAAAGCAACCGCACCAGGGATGGAGCGCCCCAATGCGCACGCTTAACTGTTCAAACGCTGAATAGGATGTAATGATCGATGAGGGCGAGGCGGCGCCGACGGGGACGGCGACGACGGTGACAACGGGGAAGTCGAACTCGACCTCACAGATCCGAGTGACGGCGAGGGTGACGACGGGAACGAATCCGACGAGTTCGGCGGTGACCACGGCGTCCCCGACTCGTTGTGATACTGGTTGTTGTGACCCTGTACCGACTCATAACAATCACTGTCAGGTGCTCCCGGCGCGCACCACGTTCTATACGGCCGGAAGCGAGTGACAGAGGCGCCAGTCACGGTCGCTCCAAGAAGTGGAAACGGAAAGGAAAGCGCCTGCGCTGAAAAACGCGCGGGCGCTTGCCGCCCTGAATTGGTCCCCGCTGACGCTTCGGCCCTCCAGACGAAGCGTCACATGATATAACACGACAGAGGGATATAAATGTAATGGCTTGGGTGAGATGTACCGAAATCGCAATCAGATATGTTCCTCTTCGAGCGCCCACCCGAGCGCCCGCTTGTAGTAGGTAAACATCTGCCGAACGCCTTCGTGGTTCATCTCTTCGGATTCGAGCTGTTCTGCGAGAAACTCGTACTGGTCGCGGATCTCCTCCTCGTCTCGCATACCCATTCTTCAGGGCCGGACAACCCAAAGGGTTTCGCACCGGCCGGCCGGGCACGGTTCATACTGGTGGCTGTAAGTACGTGAAGATTTAAACTGATAGGGTCGTGCGTGACTCTGTACCGCCCGGCTGGAGCAGATTGGGAGTCTCAGATTCACTCCCACCGACATTTTGGAGCAACGCCGAAAATAATCACGCGATCGCACACGAGGCGAGCGACGGCGGCGAACTCGTCACGCGATCCGTAATGAACTCGCTGAGGCGGGTACAGCCCGCGAGCGCAGCCACGAGGAGGCCGCCAGGTTACGAGAGGTCGGCAAACGACGTTTTAGTCGGCGTCCGCAAGCGCCCGCTCGTCGAGGCCGCCCCGTTCGACGGCCGAGCGGTTCGTCATCGGGTCTTTGCGGACGGTGACAAGGTCGTCGGCCGCCGCGACGAGTTCCTCGTCGTGGCTGACGACCAGGATCTCTGCGACACCCAGGTCGCGCATCGCGTCGACGAGTTCGACGAGCTGTGAGACGTGGCCCGCGTCCAGAAACACCGTCGGTTCGTCGAGGATCAGCGGCGGCATCGGCGCAGTCCCTTCGATCCCCTCCGCAAGCAGCTGGTAGATCGCACACCGGAGGCTCAGGTTGAACAGTGCGCGCTCGCCGCCCGAGAGCTGCTCCGGGTCGAGTGCCTCGCCGTCCTTCTGGTACACCGTCAGACGGTACTCGCCGTCGAGTTCGATCCGGGAGTAGGTGTCGTTCTCGTACAGCAGCTCGAACGTCTCGTTGAGCATCCGCTCGAGGCTCTCGACGTTGCGCTGGCGCAGCTCCGCACGGAGGTCGCCGTACATCTCCTGGAGCGCCCTGGCCTCGTCGTACAGGGATTCGAGTCGCTCGACCGTCGCGGCCAGCGCCTCGCGGCGTTCCCGGAGCCCCTCGAGCTCTTCGAGTTCGCTCTCGACCCCGCCGATCCGGCTCTGGAGCTCCGAGCGGCGCTCGTCCAGGGTGTCCAGTTTCCCCTCGACCTTGTCGAGGTATGCCTCGGCGTTTTCCTTCTGTTCCCGTGCCTCCTCGACGCGCTCCTCGTCGAACGCCTCCCGCAGGTCGGCCCGCCGCTCGCGCTTCTCCGCCAGGCGGTCCCGCCGCTCGTCGTTCAGTTCCTCTTTCTCGGCGCGCTGCGCTTGTAGCGTCGCAACCTCGTCCTCGAGTGTTGTGACCGTCTCGAGGGCGTCTGCCAGTCCCTCCAGCCGGTCGATCCGCTCCTGCAGGTCGGCTTTCTCGCGGTTTCGTTCGGCGATCGTCGCCTGGCACTCGCCCGCCTGCTCGGCGGCCTCGGCGGCTTTCTCGCGCAGCGTCTCGGCTTCTGCCTCGTGGTCGGCGGCTTCCTCGCGCAGCGTCTCGGCGCGCTCGGCCTTCTCCTCGACCCCGCGCTCCCGTTCTGCAAGGAGGTCCCGTAGGTTCCCGCGCTCGGTTTTGAGCCGGTCGACCGTCGCTTCCCGCTCGACGAGTGTCTCCGCTTGCTCCAGGTCGGCTTCCAGCTCCGATTCCTGTGCCTCCAGATCCGTGAGCCGCTCCTCCAGCTCCGCGACGCGCTCGCGGCGCTCGTCGATGGCGTCGACGTGTGGCGATCCTTCGACAGGCTGGCCGCACTCGGGACATTTTCCCTCCTGGCGGAGCTCCTCTGCCTCCGCGAGCCGCCCGCGTGCGCTCTTCAGGTCGGCCTCGCACTCGGCGCGTCGCTCCCGGCACTCGCCGAGTTGCTCGGCAATCGTCTCGCGGTACTCGTCGGCCTCGCCGAACGCGGCCGGCGCGTCGGCGAACGACTCGCGCTTCTCCTCGATCCCGGCTGGGCGTCGGCGACCTCGGACTCGAGTTCTGTGGCATCCTCGCGCTTCTCCTTGGCCCCGGTTTCGAGCTCCTCGGCACCCTCGATGCGGGTCTCCCGGTCGCTGTCGTGTTCCTGTTTCCTGACGCTCAGCTCCCGGATCCGTTCGGTCACCTCGTCGATGTCCGCGCGGAGGGCGTCGATGCGGTCCTCGACCCGGTCGGTGAGCTGCTCCGGTTCGAGGTCTTCGGCCGCGTCGGGGTCGAGTGCCCTCTCCTCGCCCGCTTCGGTCGTGTCGGCCGACAGCTCGTCCCACTGGAGGAGGTCGTCGCGCCGCTTGCGTGCTGCCGACAGCTCCTCGCGGACGGACTCGATGCTGTCGGCAAGCTGCTCGCGTTCCCGTTCTGTCTCGTTGACCCGCTCGCGCAGCTCTGCGATGTTCGTCGCGCGTCTCACGGGCCTGTTCGCGGTTCTCCTCGAACCGGTCGATCTCCGCCTCGACCTCCCTGAGCTCCGATGTGAGTTCGTTGCGGGCTGCGTGAAGGTCCTGTGCCTCTTTTGTGGCGACCTGTTCGTCAACCTCCGTGAGGGCACCCTGCGTGTCGTCGCGTACCCGGCCAACGCCGACGCGGGCGTCGCTGGCCCGCTCGCGGTACTCCTCGAGCTTCCCGAGCTGGAGGAGGTCGTCGATGGTGTCCTGGCGGTCGGACGGCGAGGCGTTGATCAGCTTGTTGACCTCACCCTGCCGGACGTACGCGCAGTTGACGAACGCCTCGCTGTCCATCCGGAGCAGGCCGGCGATTCGCTGCCTGACGTCGATTGCGCCCTCTATCGTTCCGTCTGGACTCTCCAGAACGCAGGTCGCCGTCCGCGCGCTGTCACCCGTCGCGCGAACCCGGCGCCTGATGTGGTACGATCCCCCGGCGTGGGTGAACCACAGCTCGACGACCGTCTCCTCCCTGCCGATGGTGACGACCTCTTCCAGTGTCTTCTCCAGTGCCGTCGCGCCGTACAGTGCGAAGAAACACGCCTCCAGAAGCGAGGATTTCCCGCTGCCGTTCAGCCCGTGGATGACCGTTACACCCTCCTCCAGCTTTACGTCCACCTCCTCGTAGCACTTGAAGTTCTCCAGTCGCACCCTGTCGAATCTCACAGGTAGTCCTCCATCGTCACCTGATCCTCGGCTGCCTTGTTCTCCGCCGACGAACTGTCGTCCGCGCCACCGTGGGTGTCACCATCTTCGACGTCAGCGGAGCCGTCAGCGGGTTCGAACGCGTCTGTGCCCTCTTCGAGAAGGGACTGGACGCGGCGTTCGACGGTGTCGGCGACGTTCGAGTCGGCGACCGTGCTCGCGCGGATCGTCTCGTCGATGTCGCGGGCGGCGCTGCTCAGCCCCATCTCGCCGATCCGCTCGGCGACCGCGTCGTCTGGATCCGCGAAGCTGACGTCGATCTCGCTCTCCTCCGGGCGGTCGCGCCGGTCGGTGACCCGGGTCACGAGCGCGCCGCGGTCCGCGGCGAACGCCTCGACGTTGGCCGGCAGCACCTCCCCGCCGTCACCGGTAATTTCGACGACTACGACCGCGTCCTCGACGTCGTACTGGTCGATCCGCTCGCGGATCCGATCGGTGCCCTCGCCCTCGCCGAGGTCGACCGAGACGAAGACGAACTCGCGGGTCGGGAGGCCCCGGCGACGGATGTCGACACCGCGCCCGTCCTCGAGGACGACGAGGTTGTAGCCCCGCTCCTCGCGCTCGGCCGCGCTCGTGCGCTCGGTCGAGCCACAGTAGGTGAGCCACGTTTCGTCCGGCTCCTCCACCTGCTTCGTCTTGGGATCGTGGTCGTCGCCGAGCAACACGATGTCGAAGGCTACGGGTGACTCGGCGAGCAGTTCCCGGGCGTCCCAGTCGCCGTGCTCGAAGGGTGCGAACAGGCCGTGTGAGACAAGCGCCGCGTACTCGGCGTCACCCGGTTCGAACGCGTAGCCGAGGTCGTCACGCTGGGACCGGGGGACGAAATCCAGCCCGTAGAGGTCCACGTCACCGACCGTGACCGGATCACTCCCGAGCCGCGTCGCGAGGCCCATCGACTCGAAGAGGTCGAGCCACTGGCGGTCGCGCTTTGCCTCGTGGTTCCCGACAATGGCGAGGAATGGCACGTCGGCGTCGGCGAGGCGTTGCAGTACCCGCATGGCGCCCATGATATCCTCGAGGGCCGGCTGGCGGTCGTGAAAGAGGTCGCCCGCGTGCACGACTGCGTCGACCCCGTCGTCGACAGCGTCCGTCACGACCCGGTCGAAGGCCGTCAGGAAGTCCTCCCGCCGGACCTGACGGTGGTACTGCCGGTAGCCGAGGTGGGTGTCGCCCGTATGCAGTATCCGAGTCATTGCTCTCCGGTAGATCCTCACGTCCTAAATGTGTGTCTTTCCCGAAGTATTTAGGTTGGCTGACACAGAATGTTGAGGTAACTGGCCAGTAGAGTATGGATACAGTAGTCAATCTTGCCGACGGGGGGGCGAAACGAGAGGTGTTTACGAGTACCGAAGTCGACGGCCGCCTGCGGACCGGAAAGCTGCTCTCCGAGGTGCCGCTTTCCAGCTACCTCGAGGGGGAGGAGGAGGCGAAGTACGCCCTTCGGAACAAGAAATCCGGCGTCACAGTCGAGGAGGGCAGCGACTCAACGGAGATCACGCCGGGCAGTGAGTTTCAGGCGCTGGCGCTGGTCACGGACGTGCGTGTACTGTTCGTGGTCGGGATGAGAGATGGTGACAGGACCGAGTCGGTGACACATTCGGATATGGTCCAGGCGAAGAGTGCGGACGACGGGTTCCGGACCACCTTACTCGTGATCGAGACAATCAACGGCCGGCGCTGGTCGTTCCCCTGCACGGGGGACACCGCGGAGGTGGCGTCGTTCGTCGACGGCCTGGCACAGGTGTGGGCGAACGCCGAACGCCTCGCGGACGAGGCCGAGGAGAGCCTCGAGGCGGCCTCGCAGCACGTCGATGCCGACGAGTACGAGGCCGCAGCCGAGTCGCTTGCGGACGTCAAACCGAACCTGGAGACCGCTGTCGAGCGCCTGACAGAGGTCGGCGAGGGTGCGGGTGCTCACATCAGGGACCGGGCGGAGACACTCGCGCGCCGGTACCACCGGCTTGAGCGACCGATCCGCGCCCAACTCGCGGCGTCCGCCCACGCCGAGGGGATGACTGCATGGCGCAAAGAGGACTTCGAGCGTGCCGCACGGCGCTACGAGGCGGCGATCGACGGTTACCGTCAGGCACTCGAACGGGAGTCGGGTTCGGAGAACGAGAGGCTGCGCCGCCGCCTCAGAAGCGCGCTCCGGGAGCGCGAACTGTTGTGTGTTAGCCCGCTCGTGGAGGCTGATACGGCACGACGGCGGACACAGGAGGTCGAGGAGCCCGAAGCGGCGGCGGCGAACTGGCGGGACGTCCTGGACCGGTATCAGGGGCTGCTGGACCTCGAGTGGCCGTCCGACCGCGGGTTCGTCGCCCAGACGGAGGCGGTCCACACGCAGGCAGCAGCGGCCGCGGAGGACGCCGTCGAGGACTACTACGAGGCGGGCAAGCGCCGGCTGGGGTCGGCCGATCGGTTCGCGGTCGACGGCCGCGAAGAACGGGCGACAGTGCTGTACGAACGGGCACACGAGCAGTTCGAACGGGCCAGCCGCCTCGCCGAAGAGGCCAGCCCCGAGCGCCTCGACGACCTCGAGGCGGCACTGGAAACGGTCGAGGAGCGCCTCGAAGGGAACCGTCCGTCGGAGGCGCTTCCGGTCGACGAACTCTCAATCACGGCCCGTGAGGCGGAGTCCAACAGCGATAGCGAGGAGGAAGCCGACCCGGAGACCACGGCTGGTGTGGGAGGCGGCACCTCCGTGATCGGCCGGATCCAGTCACAGAAGCAGGAGGAAAGCGGCGACGGTTCACCAGGGAGCGTCGGGAGAGGCACCGGCGAGGCAGCCGGGGACGGGGTCACGAACACAGAGCTGCGGGCGGAACTCCGGAAGCTGGACGACTCCGAGTTCACCCAGCTGGTGGCGGACCTCTGGGAAGCCCAGGGCTGGTCGACGACGGTGTTCGCAGCCGCCAGGCAGGTGGTCTACGACATCGTCGCGATGCGCGAGGCGCCCGAGGAACAGCGCCTGCTGCTGTGGACCGAACACCGGGCCGAGGACGAACAGCTCGGCCCGCGGGCGGTCGAACGGTGTGCAACGGCCCGTGACAGTAGCCACGGCGCCGACAGCGCGACGCTCGTGACCAACGCCCTCCCGCGGACCGCCGCCGAGCAGCGCGCCGAGGGGCTCGAGGTGACCGTTATCGACGGCCAAGACCTCGTCGAGCTGCTCCGCTTCGAGGGGTTCCTCGACAGGCTGGACTGGGACGCGCCCAACGCGTAGTCCGGCCGGGGGTAGAGAGCCTGCAAAGCCCCATGCTTAACAGTACGGGGAATCCAACAGGGCGTACATGGAGTATACACTCGCAATCGACAACGCCCCGGATTCGGTTCCGGCAGGGAGCAGTATTCTGTTGGTACATCCAAGCACCGTCGAGACAGACCGGATCGACGTCGAGTTCGTCGATGCCGACGAGGACCCGATACTGATCGTCTCTACACGGACGACAGCCAGGGAGGTCCGGCAGAAGCTGGATCACTACGGCGTCGATCAGGAACGGGCGGTGATTCTCGACACCCTCTCGGCGGAGCGGGGGTACACGCGCCGCCAGAGCGACCGCGTCCGGTACATCCCCGGTCCCGAGGACCTGGAGAGCGTCGTCGAGGAGACCCGCCAGTTCCTGGAGAACAACGACGGTCACCTCCGGATCAGCGTCGACTCGATCACCGAGATGATCTACTACGCAAACGAGGAGCGGACCCGGGCGGCCGTCGAGAAACTCCTCGCCCTTGTCGAGGACCACGACGCGGCCGGCCTCTTTCATCTCGCACGGGGTGTTCACGACGACGAAGTTGTCGCGGAGTTCACCACACTGTTCGACGGCGTTGTCGAACTAGACGAGGACGGCGAGGTCACGGCCTCGTTCTAGCTCCTCGATCCACGTCCGGACGGGGCGGTTACGAGTAGGTAGCCCGTTACCGAAGGCCAGCAACCGGCGAGTCAGGAGGCCTACCGGAGCGTTCGCCGCGTACGACCGGATACACACCACCAAGGTTAAGATGTATCACACCAACAGCTTAGGTTGTATGCCGGAATGCCAGAACTGCGGTGCATTCGTAACGACGGATTATGCGCGTGTGTTCACGCCAAACGGAGTAGACAAACCGAGGGTCTGCCCCCAGTGCGAAGACAAGATCCGTGACGGTGCCGACGTCAGAAAGGCCCGGTCGACGCGGCGCGGGTAGGTTGCTCGTTCTTCCGGTTTCCCCCTCCGCCCGGTCTGTCCCAGAAGCACGCCGTCAGTCCGAGACCCGTCCCGTGGCGGCCGAGACGAGAGCGCGGCCCTCCTCGTACAGTGCGTCGGCCCGGTCAGCTCTCCGGGCCTGGGCTGTGATCCGGATCAGCGGCTGGGTTCCGCTCGCCCGCAGCAGAAACCAGCCGTCATCGAGGTCGACCCGGGCCCCGTCGAGGGTCGAGACGTCGTCGTACTCCTCGTGTACCCGGTCCCGGATCTCCGCCATCGCCTGTGCCTTCTCCGTGGTTTCGACGCTTCCCCGGCGGATCGGATACGTGTCGATGTCGGCTGCGCGCTCGGCAAGTGGCCGGTCGGCGGCGAGCGCGGCGATCCGACAGGCTGCGAGCGGGCCGTCGGGACACAGCGTCTCGTCGGGCCAGATCCACGCCCCGCTGGGCTCGCCCCCGAAGACGACGCCGTCCTTGCTCGCGGCCTCGGCCACGTAGACGTCACCGACCGGCGTTCGCGTCGTCTCGACCCCTGCCTCGGCCAGGTGGTCCTCGACCGCGAGGCTCGTGTCCACAGGAACCGCCACACTGTCGCCCGCGCTCGCGGCATCACACGCGAGCATTGCGAGCAGGACGTCACCCGCCAGGAACCCGCCGTCGGCGGTGACCGCGCGCATCCGGTCGGCGTCCCCGTCGTGTGCGACCCCGAGGTCGGCGTTACCGGCCCCGACCAGTGCCGACAGCGAGCCGCAGTTCTCGGCGGTCGGCTCGCTCGGACGCCCCGGGAACGCCCCGTCGGGCTGTGCGTTGAGCGTCTCGACCCGACAGCCCAGCGCGTCGAGCGCGTCGACAGTCACGCCGCCGGTGCCAGTGCCGAGGTCGACGACGACCGACAGGGACTCCGGTATCGACACCGCGCCGACAACCGCGTCCCGGTGGCGCTCCCTCGCTGTCGCGTCACTCCGTTGCCCAATTGCGTCCCAGGCGGCGAGCGCCCGCTCCTCGTTACGGATGCGCCGCTCCATCTGCTCGCGCAACGCTCCGTCGAACGCCTGGCCGCTGGGCTGCCAGAGCTTCAGGCCGTTATCTTCCGGCGGGTTGTGCGACGCGGTTACGACGACGCCCGCGTCTGCGTCCTCCCAGCCGACTGCCCGCCCGACAGTGGGCGTCGCCGCCATCCCCAGGTCCACGACATCAACCCCCGACTCGCAGAGGCCGGCGGCAAGCGCGTCGAGCAACGGCGTCCCGCTGTCCCGGGCGTCCCGCCCGACGACTACCCGGTCGGCGTCGACGCCGAGAGCCCGCCCGACCGAGAGCGCGAGCGACGCGGTTACTGTCTCCCCGACGGATCCCCTGATGCCGCTCGTTCCGAACATGTACCGACTGTTGGCGGCCAGGGTCTTTGGTATACCGGGTTTCCGTCTCGATGTGTGCCAAGAGACAGGCCCAGTTACAGAAACGACCGACCTGCGAGCAGTGGTCGTCGCAGTCTCGGACGCAGATCGGATCGTGTTTCTTCGTGTCTGACCCACAGTATGTGCACTCGTGCATACCGGATATTCGCCGGCAAGATCTAAAATCCACCGAGTGAGAGGCTCATCAGGGGGCCTGCATCCGACAGGGTCAGGACCGCGACCAGTTTGACCGCAGCTTCAGCAGGCGGATACTCATCGAGAGAAAGAGGGCCAGGATCGTCGCGGACACGGCGCCGAGCGCGGCGACCTGGAAGGCAGTCGTGCTCCCGGCGACGACCGCGTCGCGGGGAACCGGAATCCAGGTGTGGTGCGGTTTGACAGGGAGAAACCCGCCGGGGAACTCGGGGCCGACGACCGGGAAGAAGTAGTCAGTGCCGAGGTTGAGGGTGTACCACGCCGTGGCGACGGCGACCGCCGGCAGCCGGAACTCACTGATGCGGTGCAGGACGAGCGCCTGCACGACCATGCCGAGGTGGCTCACGACCAGGAACGTGTGCATCGCTAGCCCGCTGTTGGCGATCGAGGTCTCGGCGAACACCATCAGCACCCAGGGCGTCCAGAGACCGAAAATGAGGTTGCCGAAAAACGCCAGCACTGTGACGTACTCGTTTGCGCGGCCGAGCGCCCACAGCGCGAACGCGGCAGCGGCGAGCAGCGTTGCGACCGGGCTGTCGGGGACGAACGGCCACATCACGAGCGGCGTCTCCGCGAACTGGTGGCGATAGAACCAGAACCCGAACGCCGTGCCGCCGAGGTTGAGCGCAACGACCAGCCAGACGAGTCGGAGTCCGAGGTCCTCAACGGCGTCCGGGAGCGGCGCGGCCCACCGCGGAAGCGACGTAGACTCCGTGCGAGGACCTGTGCCGGGAGCGCTTCCCATACTTCCCCCTGGATTGCGGTGCTCAAACCGGTGACGATCTGCGAACAGCGGTGACTGCTGTGAGCCATTGCGGGATCGACCGCACGACCGATTCTCGGACGACGGAGCGAACACAGTTGAGCGACCTGGGGCTTTCCACTCCATGCGCTGGCTGTTCGAGTCCGTTCTTCGGTTCCTCAAAAGGTTCCCTGACACAGGCATGTCACAGCTCAGCGACGGCGTTGTACCTCAACTAATCGGTAGCGCGGAGTCCCCTTCCTCACGGAACGAGCGAAGCAAGTGAGTAGGGAGGGGAGGAGCGCGTGCGAACCTTTACAACCGCCCGCACCGACTCTCTGACTGTCCATGACGGGCCACAGACAGTCCGTGAGGGCTGG
>PXQK01000150.1 GCA_003022085.1 Halobacteriales archaeon QH_10_65_19
GTAATGGAAACGGCAACGGTAATGGAAACGGCAACGGTAATGGAAACGGCAACGGTAATGGAAACGGCAACGGCAACGGGAACGGCACACAGCCGGGGGCAGACGTCAACGTCGGGATGATCTACGCTCGCGGCGGGCTGGGCGACCAGTCGTTCAGTGACGCCGCAAACCGGGGTATCACCCAGGCCGCAGAGGAGTACGGAATCAGCTTCGACGACGCGGAGCCACAGAGCAACGAGGACTTCGGCGCGTTCCAGACCCAGTTCGCGCGGTCGAGCGATCCGGACTACGACCTCATAATCTGTCTGGGATTCGAACACGTCTCGGACCTCCAGGAGAACGCCCAGCAGTACTCCGACCAGAACTGGTCGATGCTGGACGCCGTCGTCGAGCAGCCGAACGTCGAGAACTGGGTGTACGCCGAGGAGGAGGGTGCGTACATGGCCGGTGAGGCCGGCGCCAAGCTCTCCTCGATGGAGTTCTCGGCGGGCGGAGCGGAAACAGATCCCTCGAACACGACGATGGGGTTCGTCGGCGGCGTCGAGGCACCCGTCGTCCAGGCGTTCGAGGCCGGGTTCCGGGCCGGCGCCAAGAGCGTCGACGAGAACTTCGAGGTACTGAGCAGCTACGTCGGTAGCTTCGACGCCCCCGGCGACGTGGAGGAGGCCGCCCGCTCGATGATCGACAGCGGGGCCGACGTCCTGTTGCACGGCGCCGGCGCCGGCGGCTCGGGGCTGTTCCAGGCCTGCCAGGACCGCGGCCGCTTCGCGTTCGGTGCCGACAGCAGACAGTCCGAGACCGCATCCGTGTTCTCCGACGTCATCCTCGGCAGCATCATCAAAGGCGTCGACACCAGCGTCGTCCGCTCGGTCGAGCGCGTGGTCAACGGCGAGTTCGAGGGCGGACAGACGTTCGAACTCGGTGCTGGCGAGGGCGGGTTCGAACTCCTGTGGGGTGTCGACATCGGCAGCGACATCCCGCAGGAGATCAGAGACGAGGCAGAGGCGACCAAACAGGCGATCGCGGACGGCGAGATCGACGTGCCGGCGACCCCCTGACACACGCGACGAGCACCCCCACCACATGAGCGACGCCACCGCAGTCCACCTGCAGGACATCACGAAGCGGTTCCCGGGGGGAGTCCTCGCGAACGACGAGATCAACCTGGCCGTCGAGCGGGGGACTGTCCACGTACTGCTCGGGGAGAACGGTGCCGGGAAGACGACACTGATGAACGTTCTCTACGGGCTGTACGAGCCGACGGCCGGCGAGATACATCTCGACGGCGAGCGGGTCACCTTCGATTCGCCACAGGACGCAATCGAGCGCGGGATCGGCATGATCCACCAGCACTTCACGCTCGTCGGGCCGATGACCGTCGCCGAGAACATCGCGCTGGGCTGGGAGCCGGTGCAGTACGGCGGCCTCAGGACCGACGACGCCCGGGTGAGAGCCGAGATCCGGGAGCTGAGCGAGCGGTTCGGGCTCGGCCTCGACGACGTTGTCGACACGCCGGTCGAGGAGCTCGCGGTGGGCACCCAGCAGCGCGTCGAGGTGGTCAAGACGCTGTTCCGGGGTGCCGACGTGTTCATCTTCGACGAGCCGACGTCGGTGCTGACGCCACAGGAGGCCGCAGAGCTGTTTACCGTCTTCGAGGAGCTGACGGCCCAGGGGAAGACGATCATCTTCATCACGCACAAGCTGGACGAGGCGCTGACGGCGGCCGACAGGATCACCGTCCTCCGGGACGGCCGGAAGGTGGGAACCGTCGACGCCAGAGGGTCGACACAGGAGGAACTCGCCCGGAAGATGGTCGGCAGGGACGTCCTCCTGAGCGTCGAGAAGCCCGAACAGCAACGGGGTGACACACGGCTGTCGGTGTCCGGACTCTCCGTCGAGAACGACCGGGGTATCACGAAGGTCGACGACCTCTCTGTCGACGTCCGTGCGGGCGAGATTTTCGGGATCGCCGGCGTCGACGGGAACGGTCAGGGGGAACTCGTCGAGGCGATCACCGGCATCCGCGAGGAGAACGCCGGGGGGGTCCGCTTCGACGGGACCGACGTGACGGCCCTCTCGCGGCGTGAACGCATGGAGCACGGGGTCGCGTACATCCCCGGCGAGCGCCAGGAGCGGGCGCTGATCCTCGATTTCGACCTGGTGAAAAACGGAGTGCTGGGGAGCCAGCACCGCGCCGAGTTCAGAGACGGCCGCCAGATCGACTGGGGCGCCGTCCGGGACCACACCGAGGGAATCATCGAGACGTACGACGTGCGGCCGCCGGATCCGGACGTCACGGCGCGGTCACTGTCGGGTGGCAACCAGCAGAAGTTCGTCGTCGGCCGGGAGTTCCTCCGCGACCCGGACATCGTGGTCGCGGCCCACCCGACGCGCGGGGTAGATGTCGGCAGCATGGAGTTCATCCACGAACAGCTCCTGGAGATGCGCGAACGGGGGGTGGCGGTCCTCCTGGTGTCGGCGTCACTCGACGAGGTGACGGGGCTCGCCGACCGGATCGGCGTCATGTACGACGGGTCGTTTGTCGACGTCGTCGAGCCCGGTGCGGTGACGGAGGAACAGCTCGGCCTGCTGATGGCCGGGAGAGGGCCAGAAGAGCAGGTGAACGCGCCGTGATCGGAGCATGAGCGACGGCTTTCGGGGACGGCTCGAACGCCTTCTGGTACGCCTGGTCGGGCTCTCGGCCGGCGGACGGTTGCTGGTGAGCCTCGCGGCCGTCGTCGTCGCGATCGGTGTCGGCATGGTGGTGGTGCTCGCGGCCGGGTACGTCGCCAACTGCGACTCGTCGGCGCTGGTACTTCTCGGTGTCGAGTTCTGTTATGACCCCATCGAGGTGTATCGCGTGCTTATTGTGGGGGCGTTCGGTGACAGGTTCAGCCTCGCTGGCACCCTCCAGTGGACCACAATCCTGTTGTTCACCGGGCTGAGCTTCGCCATCGCGTTCAAGGCCGGGCTGTTCAACATCGGCGCGCAGGGACAGTTCGTCCTCGGATCGCTGGCGACGGCCGTGACCGTCCTCTGGCTCGGGCCACACGCTCCCGGGGGCGTGCTCGGTGGCCTCGTTCTCGTACCGGCCGGACTCGTCTCGGGAACGCTGGTCGGGGCGGCATACGGCTGGCTGCCGGGCTACCTGAAGTACCGCTTCGAGACCAACGAGGTGATCTCGACGCTCCTGTTGAACTTCATCGCATCAGCCGTCGCATTCGTGCTGGTCGACCGCTATTTCGGCGACGAGTCGATCCAGGGGACTGTCACGGAGCGGATCCCCGAGGCAGCGACGTTCAGACCCCGTCTGGGCTACTTCCCGGAGGGGACCGACTTCTCGGAGCCAGTCTTCCTGTTCGCACTGGTCGTCGTCGCCGGCTTCTACTGGCTGTTGGGGCAGACGACGGTCGGCTACGACATCCGTGCAATGGGCACCCAGCCGAAGGCGGCCGTCTTCGGCGGCGTCAGCGAGCGGTTTACGACGCTGTTCTCGTTCACGCTCGCGGGCGCCGTCGCCGGCCTCGGCGGCGCGGTGTTTGTCATGATGGTGCTCGGGCGGTGGCAGACCGGCGCGCCGCCGATCGGGTTCGACGGCATCGCCGTCTCGATTCTCGCCGGGAACAACCCCGTCGGGCTGCTTCCCTCGGGCCTGCTGTTCGGAGCCCTCGAGACCGGGAGCCGGGAGATCGAGTTCCAGCTCGGCATCCCCGGCGAACTCGTCGAGGTGCTGCGGGGGCTCATTATACTGCTCGTCGCCACCCCAGAACTGTTCCGCATGCTCGGCAAACGCCTCGACCGCCGCGGCACGATCGATCTCGAACGCGGAGGTGAGAAGTGATGCGCGACGCCGTCAGGACGGCCGTGAAGTGGACCCTGTTCGTTGTCGCGGCGCTGCTGGCGCTCGTTGCAATACAGGTGACTGCACCCGCCGGCTCGGCGGCCGAGCAGTCGGTCGACGCGGTGCTCGACACGGGCTATGGCAGCGCAGTGTTGCGCGTGAGCGTCCCGATCGCCTTCGCCGCGATGGGCGGCATCTTCGCCGAGAAAACCGGGATCATCAACATCGGCATCGAGGGCTTTCTGATCCTCTCGGCGCTCAGCAGCGTCGTCGCCGTGACTGTTCTCACTGACGCAGGCCTGGGGACGAGGACGGCGCTGTGGCTCGCCTTTCTCGTTGGAATCGTCGTCAGCGTTCTCACCTCGGCAGTGTTTGCGGTGTTCGTCATCCGCTACCGGGCGGACCAGGTCATCGCAGGGCTCGCCGTCTGGCTAATCTCGCTCGGCGTGGCCCCGTTCGTCTCGCTGGTCCTGTTCGAGAGCGTCAACAGCCCCTCGGTCGGCACGTTCGGCACCTGGCGGATCCCGCTGCTGGCCGACCTGCCTGCCCTCGGCCCGGTGCTGTTCGACGCCTCGCCGATGGTGTATCTGATGCTCGTTACCGCCCCAGTCTGCTGGTACACGCTCAGGTACACGCCGCTCGGCCGCCACATCAGGGCCTGTGGTGAGAACCCGCGGGCGCTGGACACCGCCGGCGTGAGCGTGCGCCGGACGCGGTACGTCGGCGTCCTCCTGTCGGGCATCCTCTGCGGGGTCGGCGGTGCCGGGTTCACGCTCGGCCAGCTCGGCCGGTTCGTCGGCGCCGGCGAGACGAGCATCGGCGGCCGCGGCTTCCTCGGTATTGTCGCCTACCTGTTCGGCAACTACAACCCGCTGTCCTCGCTCGGCGGCGCGATGCTGTTCGCGAGCTTCGACTCGCTGCAGCTCCGGCTCCAGCAGATCGGCGAACTCGACGTCCCACAGCCCCTGTTCCGCGTGCTTCCCTTCATCGTCGTGATCCTCGTCCTCATGTTCGTCGGGCGGACGCGCATCCCCGCTGCGCTCGGCGAGCCCTACGACGACGAGGAGTAACTATCGACCCGTGATACGGTCGTTCGTGATAGGGTCGTGCGTGATTATTTTCGGCACCGGTTCAGGCGTGTCATGGCCTGATACGGATTGGTGTGACTATTTTTGACAGGGCCGTCCGACTATCTGTGGTTCGGGATATGGGGCTCCTGGACCGCGCCAGCATAGCGGTCGAGAATTACGGCAGTCCGTACGGACCATGTACAGTCGCGACGCCCGTCTCAGACTTACATAACATTTATTATTATACCATACAATCATATTACGGATTACGGGAGAGCTGAGTCCGGTGATTTATCACGTATCATTCCGGATTCATCCCCGCGCTGAAGCGCGAGGCTTTCTCCTCACACCTCCGTAATCCAGCCGTGTCGGCGTATGAGACATCGATACTCCGGTGATACCGCCGAAAATAGTCACACCAATCCGTATCAGGTCAGATATCGGTGATCCTCTGGTGGTCGTCCGCGATCGGGTCGGCGTCCTCTGGCAGGAGGGCGACAACAAGGTGGTCGGCGTAGTCCGCAAGGTACTCAACGAGCGTCGCGATCCGCTCGGCGTCGATCGCTTCGAGCGAGTCGAGCAGCATGAATGGCACCTCCTCGTGAACGTCGTGGGCCAGGTAACCGGCCAGCGCGAACACGAGCGCCGTCACCTCGCGTTCACTCTCGCTGAGATGTTCGAACGCGTCCTCGTAGGTCACGCCGTCGTCGGTCCGCCGCACGACGTGGATCCGGAACTCCGGCTCTGTCACAGTCTGTCGACCCTCCCGGACTTCCCGCTCGACGCGCTCGACCCAGATCCGCTCGATGTTCGCGTACTCGAGCAGGTCAAGCACCGACTCCATCTGGTCGTTGAACGTTTCGAGCGCCTCCGTTTCGATGCGCTCGATGCGGGTCCGGCGTTCTTCGAGCTGCTCGCTGACCCGTTTCTTCCGGGCCTCTAGCCCTTCGATCTCCTCGGTCTGCGACTCGATCTCTTCGATGTTCGACGCGAGACGGTCGCGTTCGTTCTCGAGCTGGTCGAGCTCGACCTCGAGTTCGTTGATCTCCCTGTGGACCGACAGGGTCTCCGACTGGCTGGTTTCCTCGAGTTTGTCGACCTCGGCTTCGAGGGTGGCGATCCGGTCGGTCAGCTCCTCGCGCCTGGCTTCCAGCTCGTTGGTCTTCGCCTCGCGCTTGTCGATCTCGGTCGCCAGATCCTCGAGGCGCCGTTTGACCGTTCGGCGCTCCTCCCGCCGGGAATCGATGGCCGATTTCCGTTCTTTGAGCTCGCTCAGTGTCTCCTCTCGCTCCTGTTTCTCGCTGTACTTGGACTGCCGGAGGCTCCGCAGCCGCTCGAGGGTCTCCTCGATGCTATCCCGCTTCACGTCGGTCCCGCAGGTCCAGCAGACGACGCTGTCGGAGTTATCGAGCAGCTGATCGGTGACCGGTCGGTCCCCCTCGGGCCCGCGGAGGGCGGCCGCAATCTCCTCGTTCGTCCCCTCGAGCATCTCTTTGTTGAACTGGATGACGCTCTGGAGTTTGCTCATCTCGGTGTCGAGCCGCTGTTTCTCTCCCCGGAGCCGGGCGATTTCAGACTGGACCGAGTCGAGGTCAGCCAACTCCTCGTTCTCGAACTCGTCGCGGCGGTCCCGCAGCTCCTCGCGTTCCGCCTTTAGCGACTGGAGGCTCTCGCGCTGGGTCTCCAGGCGAAACTCGACGTCTTCGAGCGCCCGCCGTTTGTCCTGTACCCTCGCCATCGCTGCCTCGATTGCCGACTCCTCGTCGGATTCCTCGTCGACGTCACCCGACAGCTCCTCGAGCTCCGACCGCCTGGCCGCGAGTTCGTCCCGCGTCGCCTCGACGTCGGCTTCGACCTCCGCTCGCCGCTGCTCGAGGTCGGTGAGCGTCCGTTTCAGCGACTCGCGCTCCTCGAGTTTCTCTTCGACCTCGTCCCTCTCGGACTGCAGGCGGCGGATGTCCGCCTGGATCTCCTCGACGTCGATGGGCCGCATAATGATGTCCCGGAGATCCTCCCCGAGCATGACCGACCGCCGTGCCTCGTTGGACTCGAGTAGGAACGCGAACAGGTCGGCGAGTTCGGGATCGTCGAGGTAGGGATCGCCGTCGAGCCCCACGCCGGCCTCTGTCTCTTCGAGCCGACGCGTATAGGTCCTGTCGCCGACTTCCAACTGCACCGACCCGGCCTCCGCGTCGCCCTTGAGCGATACCCGGTTGCTCCCCAGGCCGGCCATGATCGCCTGCAAGAGCGACGTCCGGTTCGTTGCGTTCCGTCCCGACAGCACTGTCACGCCCGGCTCGAACGCCACTTCTGTCTGTTCGATGCCGGCGATATTCTCAACTTGCAGCCGAACGCGCTGTTCTGCAACTTGTTCCATATCCATCGGTCGTTTCTATCCGAATAAAAGTATTCCCACTCATACGGTCGTGCGTGACTCTGTACCGCTATAGAGTCGCGTATTTGGCGTTTCAGCCCGCGAAACCGCCGATATTGGGACCCGGTGTTGAAAATAATCACGTCCGACAGCGTTGGTCGGTTCCGACGTAGCTACCGTGGTACCCAGCGACCGCCCGTGTTCTCGTTCTGGGACGCTCTAGTCCCCGCAGCGTCGGTCCCGGTTCGTGGCTGCGGTTTCCGGTACTCCAGCCCCATTTCGTTCAGGAGCCGCCGACAGCTCGGAACGGAGTACTCGACGTCGAACGTCTCCCGGAGATGGCGCTGGAGCAGTTGCGGCGACCAGTTCGCCTCCTCGTAGCCGGCCTCTGTCGGCGGCTCGTGGAGCGTCTCGCGGAGGTCCGCGAGCTCTGAGTCGTGCCTCGGGGAGCGGCTCCATCTCGAGCCGTCTGAACCAGCTGTAGATGGTCCGCCGCTGGACGCCGTGCCACTCTGCGAGTTCCGTCTGTGACACCCCGTGCTTGTAGGCGATCGCTGCAAGCAGGCGCTGGGTCGGCTTCGACTCCTCGGCCTGGTCGAGGGCGCGCCGCAGTTCATCGACCGAGACGTTCTCGAGTCGTTCCATCGATGGTGACACTCTTTGTGAGTAATTAATTCTAATGGTTTTGAGCGGATCGTTCGGTTGGCCCGGACGAACGAGCATCGCCATTAAGGGCTTCCCGACTGCCGCGGGGTACTCCTGACCCCGCTTGACGGCACCGTGCTGGTCGCGGTTCGACGCCAGAAACCACCTCAAATCGGGGTGATCCGAGAGGGCTTTGAGGTGCTGGCTCTTGTACGTGTCAATGCGATCTGTGCGTCACCCGCAGACAACCAGAAACGTCGAGAGTCGGCCGCTACCGGGACGGGCAGCCATGTCAGCCGGAACCCGGGACTGGCACTGTTCGGTCTGTTCGAATCGATCGTTCAGGCTGCACGGCGGGAACACCCTGTAGGGGACTTGTGTCCAACGACTGCCCGCGTGGCAGCCGGCGGCCCGGTTACTCGAACTCGCCCTCTCTCACGTCCCGTTCCGTCCTCGAGGCCATTCTGATCCGGTTGCGCGGGAAAAAGTGGGCGAGATCGGTCGTCGTAACGATGCCGACCGGCTCGCCGCCCTCGGTGACTGGAAGTTTCTTCACGCCGTTGTGCCCCATCCGCTCCCCCGCGGTGCGGACCGTCTCGTGTGGACGGATAGTGACGACGGGATCGGACATTATCTCCGTAATACTCGTCGCCGAGAGGTCGCTTCTCTCGCCGACTGCGCGGACGATATCGGTCTCGGTGACGATACCCTCGATGATGTCCTCGCCGATAACGAGCGAGCCGACGTGTTCCTCTGCGAGGATGTCGGCGGCCTCCGCGACTACCGTGTCCTGTGTCACTGTGACGACGGGGCTGGTCATAATCTCGCTAACCGGTGTTTCGTCGGTCATGGTGGTTAGTTACATCTGCGACTGCCCCGTATTAACTTTGACCAATCGGAACCGGAACGGGATCCGTATTACTCTGCTGGGTCTACCTCGGCGACCCGATGGCGGACGACTTCGTCGGTCACGTCGCCGAGGGTTCGCTGGGGAAGACGTCTGTCGGATCGATCTCTCCCATACCGGGTCTTTGCCGGCTCGGTAAAGAGGGATTCGGCCGACTCCCCGTGTTGCCCGGTTCATACGGTCGTGCGTGAGTATTTTTCGCACTGGATCCCAATATCGGTGGTTTCTTTCGTGCGGTTGTCGCATGGTACCGTTTCACACCAGACAGATTTATCATGATCGAGCATGAACGACTGGTCACGACGAGACAGCGGGCGCAGAGAGCGACGCGCCCCCCGGCAGCTCGTCAGGAGCCCAGAACATGAGCACGACACAACCGTCCGACGGGACACTGTTCCTGACGAGCGGTGAGAACGCGGCTTCTCGAACAGATTGCTGTGGCTATCACCCGGCAGGCTGTTAGAACTGTATGACGCCGTCTTCCGTAACGACGTTGTCGACGAGTCGGGTCGGCGTGGCGTCGTATCCGGGGTTGGCGATGTCGTACCCGTCTGCTGGTTCGCGCTGCACTTCGGAGGCGAGCCGGTGGTCGTTCTCGAAGGTAAACCCCCGTCCGATGAACTTGGCGGACGCTCCGACGACTGTCACTGGGACGCCGATGTCGTCCGCTGTGGCAGCAATCGGGTAGGTGCCGACGCGGTTGTACACAGTGTCGTCGATAAGACAGTTCATGCCGACCAGGACGCGGTCGCACTCCCGCAGAAAGTGACCGGCTGCGCCGTCGACAATCAGCGTGACGTCGACGCTCTCATTGCCAGCCAGGTTTCGGGCCGTCCGGCGCCCCAGAAACCGCGGACGGGACTCCGTCACGTACAGTTCGAAGGACTTGCCGTCCCCGAGAGCGTGCTGGAGCGTGGCCATCACCGTCGATGAGTTCTCGTGTGTCAGCACCACGTCACCGTCATCGACAAGCGATGCGGCGTTCGATCCGGCCTGTTCTTTGCTCGATTCGACCTTCGAGACCACGTCGTCGATCACGTCCAGGAGCATCTCCTTTGCCGCGTCGACAGTGCCAGGGTCTGCGTCCGTGACGTCGTTCACGATACGCTGCTGGGTCGTGTGCAGCGGCGCGTGCGACCGGTTTGCCCGCTGGAGTGCGCTGCTGTTGCGCTCGAGCGCGCGGAAGAACTCGTCGACAGTCCGGTACTCCCGCTCGGTGAGTTCCCGGAGTGCCTTGGCGGCTTTGACTGCGACGATCGACGCGCTCTGTGTCTGCATCTCTTGGACCTGCCGCACCG
>PXQK01000151.1 GCA_003022085.1 Halobacteriales archaeon QH_10_65_19
GGAAGGTGTGTGAGTGTGAGTGTGCAGACCCACTCGTAGCCAACTTGAGCATGAGCAGGTTCCCCGCAGCAGCATGTCGTATGTCTACTCTTATATTCTCTGTCGGGAAGGATAAGTGGTGGGATTCCTACTAAGTGACAGCGAGTGGGGGTAATCATATCGCGTCGGCTTCATCCCCCGCTGAAACACGAGGCTTTCGCCTTGACTTTCCGTAACCGCCGGCGGATACTCGCCTCACCCGCGGGTCGACCGGCGGAGAACGAGCGAGAGGACCGTGAGGTAGACCGGCCGCAGGAAGTAGTTCACCATCCCGACGAGGCCGAGAACGCCCCCGAGCGCACCGAGTTCCTCCGGCGTGGCGGCTGGGCCAACAATGGCCACGAGCGCGGCAAGACCGCCGGCGAGCCACAGATCCTGGGCGTACGCCCCGAGCTGGTAGCCGACCACCGTCGGGAGCGCCGCCAGCCGCTCGCGGACAGCGACACAGCCGGCCGAGACGGCGACCAGAACAGCTGCGAGCGGCAGCGACGGGCCGATCCCGGCGACGGCGGGCAGGATGAGCAGCCCGCTCGCCGTCAGGCAGACGGTCGTCAGGCGGAGGCTGCGGCCGACCCACGCGTCCATACTCGCCCCGAAACGACGCCGGGCCTAAGGGCTTTCGAGCCTGGATCGGGCTGTCTCTGTCGACCGCTGCCTGCCCACGACCGAACGGCAAACACCTCGTCACGATCGTACAGACAGAACAGCTCCCGTTTCTGGCCGCCGCAATCACGTACTACGCGTTCGTCTCGATCGTCCCGCTGCTGATCGTCGGGCTCGTCGTTGCGACGGCCGTCGCGGGCGAGACGCTCGGGCTGTTCGTGTTGCTTCCGGTGGTGCTGTTCCCGCTGTACTACATCTTCCCGTCGCAGCACGTGACACTCACCGGGGCGATTCCCGGGGCGGTCTTCGCCGGCAGCGGCTGGACGCTTCTCGGTACAGCGTTCGGAGTCTACACCACCCACGCCGGGTCGTTCCAGCTCTACGGCGTACTGGGCGGCGTGTTGCTGTTGCTCGTCTGGTTCTACTTCGCGGACGGATCCCGAGACCGGCAACTACAACAGGGATCGCTACGAGAAACTGACCAACGAGCGACTATGAGCGAAGCTGACGGGCAGACGGACGAGCAGCCGGATGACAGTTCCGGTCCGGACGAGAACGGCAACGGTGCCGGTCCGGACGAGAACGGCAACGGTGCCGGTCCGAACGAGAACGGCAACGGGGCCGGTCCGAACGAGAACGGCGACGGTGCCGGTCCGGACAGGGACCCGACCCGGCGGGCCGACGTCGCCACGCTCGACGACCTCGACGACCTCCGCCAGGAGATCGAGGCCTTCGAGGAGGAGATCGAGGACCGGACAGTCTCCCGGGACGACCTCGAGGGCGACCTCAAACAGTACGTTCGCGGGCGGATGCGCCGGGGGCACGCCACCGGCTGGGGACCGTACCTGGTGTTGCTGTACGGCACAGTCATGACGCTCGGGGCCTTCTACTTCCTGGGGGGCCCCTGGGCGCTGCTCGCGATGCTCGTGATCTGGCTGTCGACGCTCGGGCTGTACGCGCTGATGGTGCTTGTCGGCATCGCGACGACGACGGTCGGGCTCCCCGGCCGGCTCCTCGACCGGCTCCGCAACCTGCGGTGAAGGAACGTGGGTTGATGGGGAGTGGCGGACAGCGACACACAGAAACTGCGGGTCGCGCCGCGGCCGCTCAGAACTTCTCGAGGTAGCGGTCCAGTTCCCACTGGGAGACTTCGGCGATGTACTCGCTGAACTCCTGGCGCTTGGCCTCGACGAACTTCTCGCCGACGTGGGGCCCCAGCGCGCTATAGACGACCTCGTCTTTCTCGAGCGCGTCGACGGCCTCGCCGAGGTTGCCGGGCAGGGTGTCGATGCCGTACTCCTCGCGTTTCTGCTCGTCGAACTCGTAGATGTTCTCGCGCACCGGATCCGGGCAGTCGAGGTCGTTCTCGATGCCGTCCAGTCCGGCGTGGATCATGACCGCGAGCCCGAGGTACGGATTGCACGATGGGTCTGGCGCGCGGAACTCGATACGCGACGCCGCCGGGACGCGTGCGGCGGGCTTGCGGACCAGGGCCGAGCGGTTGACGTCACTCCAGGCGACATACACCGGTGCCTCGTAGCCCGGCACGAGGCGCTTGTAGGAGTTGACCGTCGGGTTGCAGACGGCCGTGAGCGCGGGTGCGTGACGGAGAATCCCGGCGAGGAACTGTCTCGCCGTCTCGCTCAGGTTGAACTCGTCGTCGTCGTCGTGGAAGGCGTTGTCGCCGTCCTCGAACAGCTCGGCTTGGGCATGAATGTCGCGTGCAGGTCGTGCTGGGAGGCGATCGCCCGCACGACCGAACGGAACGTTGCGATGTTGTCCGCCGTCGTGAGCGCGTCGGCGTACTTGAAGTCGATCTCGTGTTGCCCTTCGGCGACCTCGTGGTGACTCGCCTCGACCTCGAAGCCCATCTCCTGGAGCCCGTAGATGATGTCGCCGCGGACGTCCTGTGCGAGGTCCTTCGGCGCCAGGTCGAAGTAGCCGCCGGCGTCGTGTGTCGTCGTCGTCGCGCGGCCCTCCTCGTCTTCCTCGAACAGGAAGAACTCGGGTTCGGGGCCGGCGTTGACCGTATACCCGAGGTCTGCCGCCCTGTCGAGGGCGTCTTTTAGCACGCGGCGCGGATCGCCGCTGAACGGCTGGTCGGTCGTCGTGTCGATTACATCACAGATCAAGCGTGCGCTCGTTACCTTCTCGCTGTTGCGCCACGGCAGCACCGCGAACGTGTCCGGATCGGGGTCCAGCCGCATGTCCGACTCCTGGATACGGACGAAGCCGTTGATCGAGGAGCCGTCGAAGTAGATCCCCTCGGTGAACGCTTTCTCGGCTTGGTCGGCCGGTATCGAGACGTTCTTGACTGTCCCCAGGATGTCGGTAAACTGGAGACGGAGGAAGTCGACGTCCTCCTCGTCGATCGTCTCGAGCACTTCCGCCGCAGCGTCTGAAATAGCATTTGTTGTCATCTTTCGACAGCTAATGGGGCGGTCTACACACACTAAAAGTATTCCGACTGTGCAATCCTTGCTGACACGGAGAATTTTTGTATATTCGTAAAATTATAATGCGTCGGGTGTGTTGGCCCAGTTGATGACGTACGAAAATTTGGACCGAAAGCTAGTGAATGAGCTACTGGGGGACGGCCGAGCAAGTCTCAGAAGCCTCGCCGAGGACCTCGACGTCTCGGTCACGACGGTTTCGAACCACCTCTCGGACCTCGAGGAGGACAGGATCATCCGGGGGTACACGCCGAAGATCGACTACGACGCGCTGGGGTACGACGTCACGGCGATCCTACAGCTCAAAGTCGAGGGCAGCGCGCTGATCGACGTCACCGAGGACCTCACGGAACACGAACAGATGGTCAGCGTCTACGAGACGACGGGCGATCACGACCTCATCGCCATCGGCAAATTCCGCGACACAGACGACATGAACGACACGATCAAGGAACTGCTGACGAACCCCGAGATCAAGGAGTCCAACACCAGCGTCGTGCTGAACCCCGCGAAGGAACACGAGCAGTTCGAACTCGAGGTCGAGTGAACGCGCCAGAGTCACAACGCCGAAGTCCGCCCGGGCAGTTGTACGGCGTATGCCAGCAGCAATCGTTACTGGATCCTCGCGGGGACTTGGCTGCGCAACTGCGCTCCGGTTCGCGGCGGATGGCTACGACGTGGCCGTCAACTACCACACCAGCAAGGAACAGGCCAAACAGGTGGCCGACGCGGTCCGCGACCGCGGACAGCAAGCGGTCGTCGTCGGCGCTGACGTCTCCGATCCCGACGCGGCCAAGCGTCTCGTCGCCGAAACCGCCGCGGCGTTCGACAGAGTCGATCACCTCGTGAACAACGCCGGCATCGACCAGCACGTCTACACCGAGAACCTCGACCCCGCGGACTTCGACCGGATCATGGACGTCAACGTCAACTCGGCGTTCAACGTCACGAAGGCCGCCCTCCCGCACCTGCGGGAGTCCAACGACAGTCCCTCGGTGACGAACGTCTCCTCGATTCTGGCCCACGTCGGC
>PXQK01000152.1 GCA_003022085.1 Halobacteriales archaeon QH_10_65_19
GCCGCCCTCCAGCTTGACCGTGACGGTGCCCGTCATGCGCTCCTGAGTGGCGTCGATGAACCCTTCGAGAGCTTTCATCAGCGGCGCGTCGATCAGCCCCTGGTAGGCTTTCCAGGCCCACTGCTGGTCGACCTGCTGTTTGAACTCGCGCTGTTCGCGGGTCAACACGAGCCCCTCCAGCGCCTCGTGGGCCGTCAAAAGCACCGTCGCCGCCGGGTGCTCGTAGTTCTCGCGGACCTTGAGCCCGAGCATCCGGTCCTCCATCATGTCGGTGCGGCCGACGCCGTGGGCGCCGGCGAGGGCGTTGAGCGTCTCGATCAGTTCGACCGCGCCCAGCGCCTCGTCATTGACGGCGACCGGAGTTCCGTTCTCGAAGGCGAGCTCGACCAGTTCGGACTCGACGCCGCCGGGGTTGTCCGTCCACTCGTAGATGTCGTCCTCGGGGATCGTCGAGGGGTCTTCGAGTTCCGAGCCCTCGATCGAGCGGCTCCAGAGGTTCGAGTCGATGCTGTAGCGGCCCTCCGACCCGCCCTCGACGGGCAGGCCCTGTTCGGCGGCGTACTCGTTTTCCCACTCGCGGGTCAGGCCGAGTTCGCGGACCGGCGCGATCACGTCGAGCGGCGAGTCACGCCAGACGGCCTCGAACCGGAGCTGGTCGTTGCCCTTGCCGGTACAGCCGTGCGCGAGCGCGTCACAGTCCTCCTCGAGGGCGACGTCGAGGATCGCCTCGGCGATCACCGGCCGCGCGAGTGCGGTTCCGAGCGGGTAGCCCTGGTAGGTCGCGTTCGCGGTGACGGATTCGAGGCAGAGCTCCGCGAACTCCTCGCGGGCGTCGACCACGAAATGTTCGACTCCGAGCGCGTTGGCGGTTTCGCGGGCCTCGGCGAACTCCGCCTCGGGCTGGCCGACGTCGACCGTGACGCCGATCACTTCGTCGAAGCCGTACTCCTCTTCGAGCAGCGGGACGCAGACTGTGGTGTCGAGCCCGCCCGAAAAGGCGAGCGCGACTTTCTTCGTTGTTGGCATGGGTTTCGTGTCGTGTTGTGAGTGTCGGGTGCGTGATGTCCGCCCCAGAACCCGACGGTGGGCGGCGATTAGCTGCGGTACGTACGTCGTGGGGATGAAACTAAGTAGGGCCTTAACGGCCCGGTCGTGGTCGCACGAGAAGGAGGCGGCCAGAGCCTGGGCTGCCGGATCTGCTCGCGTCGGCGCCGCAGGTCTGTGTCATTACCCCTTCTTTATCTGACCGACGTATTAATACTTTCTGATGGGGTAATGCAAGCCGTTGACACCCATCAGGGACCGCGATTCGCCGGGCCGGTCACCGTTTTCACTCGACATTCTTTCACGTCGTATCGTAGTCGAATTGGCACAGTTACGGATCGGTTTGCCGACCCTTTTCGGAAAACGGTCGAAGTTCTCAAGAAATTCGCGGAATTCCTGCCGATCCGTGGATTACCGCGTCGTCACTTCACAGCCGTCCTTGGTGACGATGACGGTGTGTTCTTTCTGGCTGACGTAGTGGCCGTCCTCCTCCTTGAGGACGGGGTAGCCGTGGACGATGTCCTCGCGCTTGAGGCGGCGCAGCGCCATCCCGGTGCGGTCGGCGTCGAGCCACCGGGTTGCAAAGGGGAGCGTGCGGTACTCCTCGGTGACCTGGTCGAGGACCTGGCGGGCGTTGCGGTCGCGGACCGACCCCTCCGATTCGAGGGCGTAGATCTCCTCGTCGCTCCCCTCCTTGACTTTCCCGCCGCCGTCCGTGGCGAACGGTTCGATCGCCACCACGTCCCCGACGTCGAGTTCGACCCCCTGGGAGACCTTCCGGTTGGGGATGTTCGGGGCGGTGTGTTGCTCCCAGTGGCCCAGGCCGTGGCCCGTGAGGTTGACAACGGGGTTGTAGCCGTACCCCTCGATGGTGCGGCCGATGACGTCGCCGAGGACGCCGGTGTCGATGCCCGGTTCGATCATCTCGATGGCCGTGTCGAGTGCCTCCGCCGACGCCTCGACGAGTTCGTCCTGCCCGGAGAGGTCGGCCGTGATGGCGGTGTCGGCGATCCAGCCGTCGACGTGGACGCCGATGTCGACGTTGATCATCTCCTCGCCGAACGTGGCGTCGCCGTCGACCCCCGGCGTGGCGTGGGCGGCCTCCTCGTCGATCGAGATGTTCATCGGGAACGCGGGCTTCCCGCCGAGCTCGCGGATCCGCCCCTCTACCCACTCGGCCAGTTCGAGGTGGCTCGCCCCGACCTCGATACGGTCGACGGCCTCCGCCCGGACTTCTGTGACGATCTCGCCCGCCTCGCGGTGTTTCTCGTATTTTTCGGCCTCGAGGTCCACGTCAGCGCTCATACCCCTGTTTCGGATGAGGGGGCCATAGGCGTACCGTTCCTCGTGTCGATCCTCGTGGGTTACTCCCCGGTCACCGGCTCCGACACGTCTGCATCGACCCCGAATTGAACGCCTCGCCGGTCCGCCCCTCACGATCGACGGCGATCACCCCTGCCACAGCGTCGGTCGCATCCTCGAATGCCCCAATCGCGCGCTCGGTCGCCGTCGCCGGATGCGCACCGTTCTCCACCGTGTCCGCGACCCACCGGGAGAGGCCGAACCGTGCGATTGCCTCGCCGGCACCGGTCGCACTCACAGCTGCCTGCTCGGTCGCGTAAAAGCCCGCACCCACCTGCGGGACGTCGCCGACCCGGCCGGCGAGTGCACACCACCGGCCGCCGGTCGAGGTCGCGGCGGCGAGGCGGTCACCGTCGACGGCGACGGCGCCCACAGTATCGGAGCCGCTGAACTGCTCGCGGACCCACTGGAGGTGCTCGCGCCGGTCGGCGCTCCCCGGCGGTTCGGTCTCGTCCCACCGCTCGCGCGTCCGGTCTGTCCAGAGGTCCCGGTCCGTCGCGACGTCGAACGCGTCGGCAAGCGCACGTGCGTTCTCCCCGGAGACGAGGACGTGGGGCGTCTCGTGGGCGACAACGCGGGCGACGTCGATCGCGTGCTCGACGCCGGGCATCGAGCAGGCCGCGCCCGTGGTGCCGTCCTCGCGCATCAGGCCGGCGTCCGTCCGGATGACGCCGTCGCTCTGTACGGTACTCCCTACGCCGGCGTTGAATCGGGAACTCGTCTCCAGTTCCCGGACAGTCGCGACGACGGCCGCCTCCGGCCCGTCCGCGTCCGCGCCTGCGGCGACAGCGCGGTCGAGATGCTGCTGTCGCGTTTCGGGATCGTCGGGATCGCCGCCGGCGCCGCCGTGTGCGAGTAGCTGCATGTGCCGGGCTGGGACCGTGACCCACTAACCTCCGTCGGTGTCCGCCGGAGCGCCGCCCTCCGGCCCAGAACCGGATGACTCTGTGGCGTCGTCTGGCGGCTCCAGGGTGCCGTCGAACTCCCCGTAGAGGCCGAAGATATTGTCGTAGCCGTGTTCACTTGCGAGGATCGGGACAATCCCCTCTGACTCGACCCGGTGGGTGTACTCGTCGTCCTCGGCGAACACGTCCCCCTCGGGGATCTCCTCGAAGTTCCGGTAGAAGAGGCGTGGTTCGCCGCCGCCCTTCGGCACCTCCTCCTGTGCGTTGACGATCCGTTTCGGCGCGAACGACGGCTCGCGGTCCCGGAGCACGCCGTGTGCCCGCAGGAGGGCGTAGGCACACTCTGTCCCGAAATCGACGGCCTCGTCGCTGCCCTGCGTCCCGGCCTCGATGCTGACCGTGTGTGGCATCACGGAATCGAGCGTCGTCGAGCGTAGCGAGCCGGCGTCGACGACGTACTCGACGGGTAGCGCCGTTACCGTCCGCCGGACCGATGCAGTGACGTCGCTGTAGATTGCAAACGGCGGCGGGACACTCTGTGAGGTGTGGATCGCCAGCACCGCGTCGGCCCCGTCGAGGATCCGCACCAGGCGCGTCGCCAGCGCCGACTCGTATACGTCGCTGTCGTCGTCGCCGGGAAACGTCCTGTTCAGATCCGTCTCCGTGAACCGCTCACCGACTGCGAGTGCCGGCTCGTTCGCAACCACGAGCTGTACTGTCCCTGCGTCGACCTCCAGGTCCGCGATCAGCCGCTCGATGACCTCCTCGCCTGCGGGCTCGTCGCCGTGGATCCCACCCACGACCGCGACCCGCGGTGATCCCGACCCACGCTCGATCAGCCTCATACCCGTTCATAGCGGGTTGGTTTAATAACGGTTTTCGACTCCGAATCGGCCACAGGTGGACTCGGTGGCCTGCCGGATGCCAGGAGAGTTCCGGATATATGCCCGGACGTGACTCCGTTACTGTGCAGCCGCCTGCGTTCCCCCGGGCTTTGCACGCCGAAAACGGCATAAATTTACATCCGGGTACGGAATCTCGGGGTATATGGAGTACGACAGGATATCGGTACCTGACGAGGGCGAGCCGATCGAGGTGGGAGACAAGGACGAGAACGTACTGGACGTCCCTGAGCACCCGATCATTCCGATCCTCCACGGGGATGGTATCGGCGTAGACGTCGGGCCGGCGGCACAGCAGGTGCTCGATGCGGCCGCACAGGCGACGGATCGCGAGATCAGCTGGCTGCGCGTCTACGCCGGCGAGTCGGGCCGAGAGCGGTACGGCGAGAACCTCCCCGAGGACACCGTCAACGCGATCGAGGAGTTCCGCGTCGCAATCAAGGGGCCCCTGACGACGCCCGTCGGATCTGGGTACCGGTCGCTGAACGTTGCGCTGCGACAGAGGCTGGATTTCTACGCGAACGTCCGCCCGACCTACTACCTCGAAGGCGTGCCGTCGCCGGTTTCTAGCCCGGAAGAGATGGACATGGTAACGTTCCGGGAGAACACCGAGGACGTCTACGCCGGCATCGAGTGGGAGGAGGGTACCGACGAGGTCGAGAGGGTCCGGGCGTTCGTCGAAGAAGAGATGGGCTTCGAGGACCCCATCCACGAGGGACCGGTCGGCATCGGTGTAAAGCCGATCACCGAGACAGGCACCAAGCGCCTGGTCCGTCGGGCCATCGACTACGCCATCGAGCACGACCGCGACTCGGTGACGCTCGTCCACAAGGGCAACATCATGAAGTTCACCGAAGGGCAGTTCCGCGACTGGGGCTACGAGGTCGCCGAGGAGGAGTACGACGACGGTGTCATCACCGAGGACACGCTCTGGGAGGAGCGCGACGGCGAACAGCCCGGCGACGCCGTCGTCGTCAACGACCGCATCGCGGACAACATGCTCCAGCAGGTGCTGACCCGCACCACGCAGTACGACGTGGTCGCGACGATGAACCTGAACGGCGACTACATCTCTGACGCCTGTGGCGCACAGATCGGCGGCCTCGGCATCGCGCCCGGAGCCAACTTCGGCGACGCCCGCTGTCTCGCCGAACCGGTCCACGGCTCCGCGCCCAAGTACGCCGGCCAGGACAAGGTCAACCCCACCGCGATGATCCTCTCCGGCGAGATGATGTTCGACTACCTGGGCTGGACGGAGGCCGCGAACCTCGTGCGCGACGCCGTCGAACGGACAATCGCCGCGGGCGAGGTAACCTACGAGCTCCACAGGAACCTCGAGGACGCCGAGAAACTCGCGACCTCCGAGTTCGCTGACGCCGTCGTCGGACGGATCGAGGAACTGGCCTGATAGGGTCGTGCGTGACTCTCTTGTATACAGGCGACCACCGAGTTCGCGAACCTCTGTCCCGGCACCGCGACGTGTCTGCGAACCTCGCTGTAGCGACTGGCAGTAGTGGCACATAAGTGCGGTCACCCCCTCACATCTCGTGTGATAGGCCCAGTCGTCGGGAGTACCGACAGCTACGCAGTCGACGGTGAGGACCGCGTCCCGTGGGTACTTGGAACGCAGCTACACCCGGATGTAGGGCCGTTAGGTCGCGCCCCCGCCGGGAGCCGTGTGCTCATGATCGAGGCCCACGAGTTCGCGGCGCGGAAACCCTACCACCACGACAAACTCACGCTCCTGTTCAGCAGCATGCGCCACCTCCGGGACGAGCTCCGGGACCGGGGGTACGAGGTGGAGTACATCACCTCGGAAACGTTCGGCGGCGCTCTGGCGACGTACTTCGACCGGTATCCCGACTCGACACTCGTCGCGATGCGGTCGCCGAGCCACGGGAGTGAACAGCGCCTGACGGAGCTCGCCGAATCGGCCGGCGGCTCGCTCGATGTCGTCGAGAACGAACTGTTCGTCACCACCCGGGCCGCGTTCGACGAGTGGGCGAACGACGCCGATGTCGACCCGTTCACCCACGAGAACGTCTACCGGTGGCTCCGCCGGGAGACCGGGGTGCTGATGACGGACGGCGAACCGGCCGGCGGCGGGTGGAACTTCGACGACCAGAACCGCGAGTTCCCGCCGGAGGAGTGGGAGCCGCCCGCGGTGTACGAACCGGAGGTCGACGCCCTGACCCGGTCGGTGGGTGAGTGGGTCGGCGAGGAGTTCGACACCTGGGGCGATCCCGGAGTCGGGCTCACCCCCGAGCAGGAGGGTGACGCGGAGGGTGGCGACTTCGTCTGGCCAGTCACGCGCGAGGGCGCCCTCGCACGCCTGGACCACTTTATCCACGAGCGGCTGCCGGTGTTCGGCCCCTACCAGGACGCGATGCGGAGCGGGGAGTGGGCGATGGCCCACTCGCTGCTCAGCCCGAGCGTCAACCTCGGCCTCCTGCATCCCTGGGAGGTCATCACGGCCATCGAGTCGGCCGCCGGGGCGGAGTCTGTGTCGCTGAACTCCATCGAGGGCGCCATCCGGCAGCTGCTCGGCTGGCGGGAGTTCATGCGCCACGTCTACCGGCACGCGATGCCGGGGTTGGCGACGGCCAACGGGCTCGGGGCGACCCACTCGCTACCCTCCTTCTACTGGACTGGCGAGACGGCGATGCAGTGTGTCTCGGAGTCCGTCGGCGACGTGCAGGCGCGGGGCTACTCCCACCACATCCAGCGGTTGATGGTGCTCGCGAACTTCGCGACGCTGTGGGGCGTCGAGCCAGCCGAACTCAACGACTGGTTCCACGCCACCTACGTCGACGCCTACCACTGGGTGACGACGCCGAACGTGATGGAGATGGGGCAGTACGCCGACGGGATCTTCGCTACCAAACCCTACGTCTCCTCGGCAAACTACGTCGACCGGATGAGCGACTACTGTGGGGACTGCCGGTACGACCCGGACAGCGACACCGGCGAAGACGCCTGCCCGTTCAACGCGCTGTACTGGGACTTTCTCGCCCGCAACGAGGACGAACTCCGGAGCAACTACCGCATGGGGCTCATGTACGGCCACGTCGACGACAAGCGCGAGAGCGGCGGCCTGGAGGCGATCCGCGAGCGCGTGGCGACACTTCGGGGACGGGCCGAGAATGGTGCCCTCTGACAGGGTCGTGCGTGACTGTGCGCCGGGTCGACCGCAGTTAGTGATTCGTGAAAGGAATTGAGGATTCGTGAAGGGGAAGCCCCCGACCGCTCGACTACGTTCACTCCGTCGTCCGAGAATCGAAGATTCTCGTGATCACGAAAATCGAAGATTTTCGAACGACTTCGCTGCGCTCGCTCTATTCACCATCCGGGACTCGCTGCGCGCGCTCACTGCGTTCGCGTGCTT
>PXQK01000153.1 GCA_003022085.1 Halobacteriales archaeon QH_10_65_19
CAGATGCCGGGTCGCCTCCGCGAGGCGTTCAAGGCCGCCTATCCCGAGCCCGAAGAGGAGACCGAACCCGAGGAGGGCCCCGAAGACTTCGGGATTGATCCCGACGAGGCGACCTACAAGTACGACACGG
Source organism: Halobacteriales archaeon QH_10_65_19 (assembly GCA_003022085.1). The sequence goes on from PXQK01000153.1 coordinate 131, forward strand.
GCGACTGATAGTGAGTATCGTGACTGTTTACCGGGTTGACCGCACATGCGGTCGATCCCGTAACGACACAAAATAATCACTATAACGGCCCTATGTACTGCGGCGGCTCCGCTGGCACGGACGCGGCCGCCAGCGGGATGGCTCTCACAAGCTCCGAGGAGAACCCCCCGCCTCGTTCCAGAGCGCCGCGTACGGCGAAACCTGCTCGAACACGAGCGCCTGGGTGGGTTGCGACGGCATAGCGTAGGGCGGTCCAGCACCGAGACTCAACTGTTAAGTCCGCAGCGACGCGACCGAACGGTATGTTCGACGCCGACGAACTCGACGAGATCCAGTCGGCCAAGGAGAAATGGGAGAAAGAGCACGTCGAGCCAGTCGTCGACCGCTTCGGCGAGCGCGAGGACGAGTTCCTGACCGACACGGGTGGACAGACAGTCGAGCGCCTCTATACGCCCGCCGACCTCGACGACTTCGAGTACGAGGAGGACCTGGGCTTTCCCGGGGACGAGCCATACACCCGCGGCGTCTACTCCACCGGGTACCGCGGTCGGCTGTGGACGATGCGCCAGTACGCCGGCATGGGGACGGCCGAGGAGACCAACAAGCGGTTCAACTACCTGCTCGACGAGGGACAGACCGGGCTCTCGATGGCCTTTGACCTGCCCACCCAGATGGGGTACGACTCCGACGACAGCATGGCGGCGGGCGAGGTTGGCAAAGCCGGCGTCGCTATCGACTCGCTGCGCGACATGGAGCGGGTGTTCGACGGTATCCCGCTCGACGAAGTGAGCACCAGCATGACGATCAACGCGCCGGCCAGCGTGCTGCTGGCGATGTACATCGCGGTCGGCGACAAGCAGGGCGTCGACCGCGCGGAACTCCGCGGAACAATCCAGAACGACGTTCTCAAGGAGTACATCGCCCGTAACACCTACATCTATCCGCCCGGACCGTCGATGCGTATCATCACCGACATCTTCGCGTTCTGTGCCGAGGAGACGCCGAAGTTCAACACCATCTCGATCTCCGGGTACCACATCCGCGAGGCGGGGTCGACGGCAGCCCAGGAACTCGCCTTCACCCTCGCCGACGGTATCGAGTACGTCGAGGCGGCGCTCGATGCAGGGCTGGACGTCGATGAGTTCGCGCCACAGCTCTCGTTTTTTTTCAACGCTCACAACAACATCCTGGAGGAGGTCGCCAAGTTCCGCGCGGCGCGCCGGATGTGGGCGACGATCATGACTGAGCGGTTCGGCGCGGAGAACCCCAAATCCAAGCAGCTGAAGTTCCACACGCAGACCGCTGGCTCGACGCTGACCGCCCAGCAGGTCGAGAACAACGTCGTCCGGGTGGCCTACCAGGCGCTCGCGGCGGTGTTCGGCGGGACCCAGAGCCTCCACACCAACGGGAAAGACGAGGCGCTCTCGCTGCCGACCGAGCAGTCGAGTCGCTGACCGATCAGCTCGAGGACGAGGCGTTCGAGCTGATCGGGAAGGTCGACGACCGGGGCGGGATGCGGAAGGCGATCGAGGACCAGTGGGTCCAGCGCCGTATCCAGGACACGGCCTTCGAGCGCCAGCAGGAGATCGAGGCCGGTGAGCGGATCATTGTCGGTGTCAACGAGTTCACCGTCGAGGAGGAAGAAAAACACGTCGACATCGAGGAAGTCTCCGAGGCACAGCAGCGCAAACAGGTCGGGCGCCTGGAGGAGGTCCGTGAGGCCCGCGATGACGAGGAGGTCGAGGCCAGGCTCGACGCCCTCGAGACGGCTGCCCGTGGTGACGAGAACCTCATGCCCCATATCGTCGCCGCGGTGAAGGCGTACGCCACGACCGGCGAGATCTGTGACACCATGCGCGACGTCTTCGGGGAGTACCAGCCCGGTGCGTCGGTATGACCCTCGATAGAACCGACGGACTCCGGTTCGACCACGCGGGTATCGCCACGGAGGATGCCGACGACCTCGCGGAGCTGTACACCGGCCTGCTCGGGTGCCGGGTCGCCCACGAGGAGACGTTCGACGGGATGAAGATCCTGTTCCTCGACCTGGGGAACGGCTACTTCGAGTTGCTCGAACCGCTCGAACCTGACGGTGCGATCGCGCAGTACCTCGGGGCGAACGGGCCGGGGATCCACCACATCGCGCTGGCGGCCGACAACATCGAGCAGGCCCTCGCCCGAGCACGGGACTGCGGCGTGGAGTTGATCGACGAAGAGCCCCGTTCTGGCGCGTGGGGCCACGACGTGGCGTTTGTCCATCCCAGCTCGACCGGCGGCGTCCTTCTCGAGTTCGTCGAGCGCTGACAGCCTCGCCGTCGGCGAGCCCGACGGCAGCGTCACTCGCTGCCAGGCCGGGTCGTCTCACGCGACCGTCGCCCCGCAGAGCCGCTGTGACCAGTGATCGCACTCGCTAGCGCACCCCGCACCACCACGTCGTCGCCGAGCGTTGTCAGCTGGATGTCGGGAACGTTCGTCATCACGAGCGACGGCAGCCGTTCACGAACGCCGTCCAGAACGACGTCAGGGTTGTTGAGCGCGACAGCGCCACCGACGTAGATGATCATCGGGGCGTATGCATGAACCAGGGTGGCGACGCCCTGCGCGTTCCAGTCGGCGACGCGGTCAAGTACGCGGTCGGCGAGTGCATCCTCTCCGGCCAGGGCGAAGACGTCGGCAGCAGCGAACTCGTCGGTGTACAGCGGCAGTGCCGTCTCCTCGCCGCCGTGGAGCTGTTCGGCGTACCCCGGGATGTTGCTCCCGGAGCAGTACGCCTCCCAGTGCCCCCGCTTTCCGCAGCCACAGCGCATTGTGCGGTCGGAGTCGACCGTCACGTGACCGACCTCCCCGGCGTTGCCGTCCCACCCCGACAGCACGGTCCCGTCGACGATGATCCCTGCGCCGATACCCGAGGAGACGGTCAGATAGATCATGTTGTCGGGATTGTGGTCCGCGTAGAAGCGCTCGCCGATGACCCCCGTGTTCGCGTCGTTGTGGAGAACGACCGGCGCGTCGACGAGGTTCCTGACGGGTCCGGTCAGCGGGATGACGTCGATGCGGTCCGGCAGGTTGGCCGGGTCCCTGACGACGCCCTGTGCCCTGTCGAGCGGGCCGATGGAACCGATCCCTGCGCGTGTGATCGCACCCGGTTCCGTGTCGGCCGCCGCACACGCGCCACGGAGCGCGCCCAGGACGGCCTCTGTGATCGCGATACCGGACGGGCCCTGCGGCGTCTCGCGCGTGTCGGTGCCGAGTACGGCCCCGCTCCGGTCGCCGACGACTGCCCGGACGTTCGTCGCACCCAGGTCGACCCCCGCGTAACAGGCCATGTTCGAGCCAACGTTCTTCGGAACATAAGTGCCCTGGATTCCGCTCGTACAGGGTGGTATTTAAACCTGCCCACGACACTGGGAGCAACAGCCTCCAGTAGTGCGTACGAACGATCTGCTGGAGTGGTCGAAACGCTCAGCGAGTGGGCGGTCATACGGTCGTGCGTGACTCCGTACCAGAGGGAGACTACGTCTCCCAGGCAGTCGGGCTTGGCCCGACGACGCTATGGAGTTACACGGTGCGCGTTTCAG